>JAHFER010000135.1 GCA_023248365.1 Nitrospirota bacterium | reverse complement strand
ATTCCCTTCCCAGACAGCATCGGCTTTGCGTACAGGCATTTTACACCTCCTTTATTTGTGGTTCATTTGTATTTTAACCTTTATAAAAATAAATTTCCATCCGGCCTGAAATAATTGAAGCTCCCCGCAGCAAGCTGCGGGATTGCGCCCGCTATGCATTTTCATGGAAGATTCTCTAAATAATTCAGCAGCCTCCCCCTGACATCTTTATCCCTGACTCCTGCTATATGCCCCTTAACCTCAAGTACCCATAGTTCCTTTGGAGGTAATGCCTCGTTATAAATAATCCTGCTATGATGAACCGCCACTACTGTATCCTTATCTCCATGTAATAATAACACGGGAACCGGATTCACCTTCTTTATCCATCTCACAGGGCTGTAATAATCGCTGACTAAAAATGAGAGAGGATACTGAAACGGCCATGTTATCACCACTGCCGCTAACTTCTCCCTTGCTATAGTTCTGTAACCTGAGAATGCACTGTCTAATATAAGGGCATCAACTGCGTTTTTATGAGGAGAATTTGCAACTGTATAAACTGCAATTGCCCCTCCAAGACTCTGCCCGAACACAATAATACGCTTCTTGTTTGTGTATGGAAGACTGAACAAAGTCTCAAGGGCAGAACCGGCATCTATGTGTACTCCTTTTAAACTGGCATGGCCTTCTGATTTTCCATACCCTCTGTAATCGAAGATAAATACATCATACCCATTATCAACTAACCACAGGACATTATTCACATGCGTACTGATATTCTCAGCATTTCCATGAAGGAATAAAACAGTACCATTGCTTCTTTCCTTTGATTTAAGAAACCATCCGTGGAGCTTCAGACCATCGGATGTTTTAAAGAATATATCACGGTAATCAACATCCTGAAGAAACGGATTGTTTATCAGTTCCCTTTGCGGATAAAAAAACAGTGAGGAACAACCGGCTATCAGGAATAAAAAACATATAAGGAAAAGAGGGAGCTTTATTTTCATTCTCCTTTGTGAGCCGCAGGCTCATGACGGTTCATCCGAAAATCCTTTCGGCGGGGTAAGAAAACCCCGCCTATCCATAGATGTATCAAGGATAGTCGGGACATTCTTGTCCCGTCTATTATAAACCCATTTCAAAAGTAATGGTTCCAGTTCAGCATCACCTCTGTCTGATTAGCATCCGATACCTTTTCTTCTGTCAGGTTCAGATTAACACTATTATTCTGGTTTATCTTAAATGACTGAATAACCCTGCCTTCATACAAACGATGTTTCTCCCCAAGCAAATAAGAAATTGCCTTTACAGAAACATTTATTTTCCAGTAGTCTGTAATAAGCCTTAATGAACCAATGGATGCGCCGGGTCCAAAGGCATAACTATCCTCAAGACGGCCTGATACATTCAGACTTGTCTCAAACATGCAGTAAGTCAGACCTGTCAGAGAATTATTAAATGCAAAACCTCCTCCGGGATTTAACTGGTAGATCAGATATTCTTTATCCTTTGAAAATATTTTTCTTGTAAACCCTGTCTTTACCTTCCACGAAGGGGACTTAAAGAAATCACTCATCGGCGATAGGGAAACAATATCTATAAGATCAAGGTCATTCAGCCTCAGTTTATTATCTTCTGAATAGTAACGGAAAGCAGTATTAAAGAATACTATCTGTGAACCTTCAATATATCCATCATCAAAGTCTGCCAAAGCATGGTAAGCAGGCCTGTATTGTAATTCATAAAATAGATTATTGTTTTTTACTCCGACACCTAATCCAGCAAGACTTGAACGGTGGCCTTCTTCAGGATTAACCGGAGCAGGTATATTATACAATATCCCGCCGGTCTTTCCGAGCTTACTCCGCTCTGTCAGAATACTCAAAAACTGTTTCTGATATTCTACTTTGGTCATTAGTTTCTTTCCATAGTCATACTGCGTAATCTCAGCGCTTAGATCAAGAATTCGAATCTTTTCATCAGGCGTAGCACCCTTTATATCTTCAGGCTTAATTTCTTTATTAACGACCTTTAAAGTCAAATCCCGTGAACCCTTATCCATTAACGAGGCGATATACTTTATCTTTGTAGCTTTTGCAGGACGGAACTCAGCGCTCACGACAATCCCGCTATCCATAATAACCCTTATTGTATCCTTTGGTATAACCCATCCATGGAATTTATCAGTAATATTCAGGGAAGGTCTTCCGGCCTCAAGCAAAAAGAGTAGATTATAGGAACAGTTCTCGTCTAAGAAATAATAATAAGAGTATATATCCCTGAGTTCCCACAGGTGCATCACCATCTTAGTTACCTCTTCCTCTGAGAAATTCAGTTTATACTCCCAAATATCCCGCTGTTCAAGCTCATTATATTCCTGCACCTTTTCATAATATGGAAGAATTGTAAAATATCCGAGGTAATATCCAAAGAGCCCTTTGAATGCATAAAGAAACCCATTCTTGTCATTTGCCCATGCCGCATAATTGGCTGCATACGATATGAGTTTGCTCTGATAAGCGCTGTCTATCCTCAACAGGGTATGCCCGAACATTGATGCAGGGCTGTTCATATATCCTACAGGAAAGATAAATACCGCCTGCTTAGGGTTAACCCTGCTCATAGCATCGTTAAATTCTTTACACGTCACAGCCGGCAATCTTGTTTCATCAATATTCAAAACATCCTTCAGCCATGTATATCTTGCGATAAATCTGCATTTAGGATGATTATCATTCATGACATCCTCAGCAAAAAAAGACTTTATTGTTGCTTCAAGTTCTGACTTTGGATTCTTTTTTCCATCCGGATTAAGAAAAAAGGCAGGAGAATCTATTAAGCTCTTTTTACCGGCTATTGAATGTTTATAATGCATTAGAACATCCCAGTACCGATCATTGTATAACTTTCTTTCCTCAGCTTCCCTTAACAAGTTATCAAGATAAGTATTGTCTTTTGCAATAGCAGATGGAGTAATCATGAGATTAACCGCAATCAAAAAAAAGAAAAGGGGTAAGGATAACACAATATATCCATACCCCTTTCTGAGATGTCGCATAATTTAAAGGATTTTTGCCTATTGAATAATTGTGACAATATTGTCCACAACTTCTGATGCTTGCACAGACGAAGATGTGAAGATACTCGAAAAGTTCATCTGCAATTTACCATAAACTTCTGCTCTATTATCCACAGATATCCCCATCAGCTCTGCAAGGGTATCTAATGATTCACCATTACCCATTGCAATGTCTTTGGAAAGATTATCCATGTTTGCAACCACGAATTCATTTAATCTTTCATTCTGTGCGATCTTTGACGGAGTCTTACATTCTGAAGTGCCTGATGAAATACCAAAAGTCTGGCTGCCGGAGGTTGCATTTAACAGCGTCATCGCAAGCTGTCCCAGCATTGAATCATTACCTTTGTCACCAATAAGCAGCGCGCCAAGACCACAGCCTGTATTCTCCTGTGCCTTACTTGCTGCATACGACACACCTGAAGTCATTACACCTGCGACTAATACGCCGATTAAGAATTTCTTCATAGCTTCCTCCTTAAATGGTTAATGGTTAATACAGTACTTAATCCCCTCCTTTCTGATACGGATACTTTAGATAACATAAATCTTAAATCAAAGTCAAGCTAAACATCTGTCAAATTTAAACCAGACCCATAAAATATTATATTGACAGGTCATAGCCGGCCTGCTATTTTAACCATAATAAAAATTTATTTGCATCCGGACTGTAGAGGTAATATTATGCGGTTCATTCATTTTCGTTCTATTAAGTTTATATCAATTTTATTAATTATAGCTTCCTGCTCTTCTGCACCACGTACTATATTCCAGCCACAGGAACTCCCAAAGGATCTGCACTGGGTTATGGTTGATAACGTCCCAATTGTTTACACAGATCAGGGCAAGGGTGATACTATTCTAATACTGGCCACTTATCCGCTGAGGGCTGAGGCTTGGAACGAACTTACGGGAATACTCAGCAAGTCTTTCCGGGTTATAGTAGTTGAACCACCTTGGCTGTACGAACCCAGCGCTATGGGAGACGACCTCTCTTCAGAACACATACTGCAGATATACCGTTCTTTTATAAGAAAACTTGCACTCAGGGAGATTCACGTCATGGGAGTTGGAGAGGGCGGCGGCCTTGCAGTTGCCTTCGGTCATCATTTCCCGGAACATATTAAAACAGCCATAAGCATCAACGGATTTGAAGGTGTTACATGGTCAGATAAATCCAAAGAAATGCTTGACCTCATATATTCTCCTAATGAAGATGGAATTATAAATCTCATGAAGATTGCATCACTGCGCTATCAGAGTGATATGTCATTCCTTGAAGAGATCAAACACTCGTTTGAATCACCTAAGCAAAAGGAGCAGATAAAGGCTTTACATGACAGGATGAATGCTTTTAAACAGGATGTAAAGTCCCTGTATATCACTGCTATGGACGAGTACATTGACTATCCTGTTATGATGATCCGCTCAGACAAAGATGCCGTACTTCCTGAAAAATATGCGGAGTGGTCACACAGTCGTATACGTGGAATCCAGTATCAACCAATGCCAAATGCCGGACATTTTGCATTTCTGGATCAGCCTGAAAAGACGGCAGAACTGATAAGTAATTTCCTTTTGAGTCATACTGGAATAACCCCATTCCGACCCTCCCCTTGAAGGGGAGAAGCGTTAATCTTATCTCAGTCCGAACTCATAGTATAGAATAGACAGGACAACTAAAGGGGCTGTTTCCGTCCGGAGGATTAACTCGCCAAGTGACACAGTGATAAAACCTGCGGATACGGCCAGTTCTGCCTCATTCATAGAGAACCCTCCTTCAGAACCTACAAGAACAACTATATCCTTAACTTCCTGAACACTTTTCAAAACACCTTTTATACCCCGAATCTTTTCTCCTTCCCATAACAAAAGGTTCAGATCAGCTTTTTTATAAGATGAAAGGAAATCCTTAAGGCTTAAAGGAGGTGCGATATCAGGAATATCTCTGCGGTCTGACTGCTGGGCCGCCTCATGTGCTATCTTCTTCCAGCGCCGGAGTTTATCATCACTCTGTTCCTTTTCAAGCCTTACAACACACCTCTCTGAGATTACGGGTGATATGGTGCTGACACCGAGTTCTGTAGCCTTCTGAATGATAAAATCAAATTTGGGGCCTTTTGGGATTGCCTGGACTAAGTTAATATGAGGGCTGTTAGATTGTTTCGGCTCATCCTTTACTAAAATATCGCCAATAAGGACGTCTCTTCTAATCTCTTCAACCTTAATCATATATCTGATTCTATCTTCGTCTACGCAGAAAA
>JAHFER010000134.1 GCA_023248365.1 Nitrospirota bacterium | reverse complement strand
CTTCATATAGATGAGTCTCTGTTTAATCAACTTTCAGAGTCATTTGAGGATAAAAAACATTTCAAAAGCCCGCGAGGATATTGCCGTCTGGGGTTTGTCCAGACACTCCAGGTTGTAGATCTTAAAGAGGCGGGTGACGAGGAAGAACAGCAGGAAGAATTATCAGCAGAAGAAAAAGAGATTAAGCGGCTTACCGACCCAATGGAGATACTGAAAGAAGAACACAATGTTGTTCTTAAAAAAATAGAATTGATTGAACAGCTTATTAAGAGAAGAGATTTAGATGGGTTGTGGGTTACGGTGTCTGAAATTGAGGATGATATAATACTTCATTCAATAAAAAAGGAAGAGGGTATTCTTTTCCCTATGTTAGAAAAGGCATCATCCCTGACATCAGGTGAGATCTCAATAATGAAGGAAGACCATCGTGAGCTTGCGGCGCTTATTCAATCTATTAAAGATGGACTGAGAGAGGGAGACATCCTTGATGGGGTTTTCGGTTCTGCCCTTGCAAATTTGAGGAATCACATTCGTAAAGAGGATGAGGAGTTTTTTGAAGTGATAGATCAATGCCTTGATGCTGAAGGGAAGAAACGACTTTTAGAGGCTATGGCAAAGGTAGAGGAACAGCACGTTAAGATGGAACCAGGCGACAGGCTTGCGGAAGAAGAGGGAGACGCAGAACCCGATTTAGAGCGTCAGAAATATAAAGATGCCTTACATGCAGCGAAGCAAACATCTGATGATGATGGCTGCTGTCATTAAATTGAGAATCTATTACAATAGCCAGTTCAGGGAAAAAGTATTTGTGGAGAGTGGCAGAAGATTATTAATTATATTTTCCTGTTGCCTTGTTATGTTGATGGCAGTGATTATCAACACACAGGCGGCAACTATAACTGTACCTGACAATTACAAGACTATTCATGAGGCTGTTGAGAATGCACAGGCCGGTGATACTGTTTTTGTGAAGAGCGGTAACTATCATGAAAACATAGTTATCTCCAAATCACTTACACTAAAATCAGAGAAAGGGGCAGATACAACAGTCATAAAGCCGTCAAATCCATCTGAACCTGTGATTAAGGTAACTGAAGTAAATAATGTTACGGTTATTGGTTTTACTGCTACAGGGTCTGCCATTTCCGGTATCTATCTGTATAAAGCAGGTAATGTTAATGTAATTGAAAACAATACTATAGAAAACAGAAACGGGATATTCCTTTATTCTTCAAATAACAATACATTAACAGGCAATACTGCCAAATCAAATGACCAGACAGGTATTTATCTTGAGACCTCTAATGGAAATACAATAGAAAAGAACATAGCTGATTCAAACAGGGAGAAAGGGATGTTTCTCATTTCTTCCCAAACTAATACTATAAAAGACAACAGTGCAAGCCTGAATACATGGAATGGGATAACACTATGGTCATCTAATAATAATACGATAAAGGGAAATAAAGTATATAGAAATACCTACGGGATTATAATGAGCAATTCCACTGGTAATAATGTAACTGAAAACCCAACGTGGACTAACTTTTATATTATTCTGCCAATTATCTTAATATACCTTGGTGTATTACTTTACTGGGTAGAGAGAAGGATATTTTTACTATTTTACCGTGAAAAACCTATTTGAGACAAATACAATAATAGCATCTGCAGGTCTTGTGCTTGCAACGATGAGTTTTATCTCCGGTTTGCAGGTTGTAAAAAGAGATAATATATTTGGCGCTATGGCGGCAACATTGCACAGATTGAACGGCTATTTATCATGCCTTGCCTATGTGATACTGGCAACAATGTCACTAAGCTCACCGGGCGGGACCAGGATGTGGCCTGTTATAGGATGGATTACTGGAATAGTGTTAATAGTTGGGAAGGTACTGTGTGTCAGAAATCCAAAGTTATACAAATATGGAAGCCGGCTCGGCCTGCTTCTCTTTATTGCCTGGCTGTTTATAATTTATAAACACATCGTAACTTGATGCTGAAAAACGCCCAGTTGCGGCGTCAGGACTGCGGATTCGAGTCTCAACGTACAGTGGGTTGTTTTCCTTTCTAACTTCTGCTTACTGCTAACAGCTTACTGTTTACTGTAAGCGTATTCCTGTATCAATATTCCTGTTATTCTTCCCATATTTTATCTTTATAAGCCCTGAATCAGTTACAGAGAATGTAACATTAATTTGCTCAGCCATATCTTCATCAACCTGAAGCGTAATAATGCTCAGTTCTTTTAAAACCATGTTTTCTTCCGGTTTCATGGCCTGCTTTATAAATTCAACTCCGCCTTGTCTCTCCCATTTCCTGGTAATGTGCTTTTCAGGGACTTCAAATAATTCAAGGAACATCTCCTGTTGTTCTCCTATTGTCCGTGCAGGGCTTATACTGAAGGTCTTTTCAAAGGGATATGCCTCACCCTTTTCAAATATGATTTCATAGGCAGGAGGTGCATCCTTATCCTCTGTCAGATATTTAATGGCATAGGCGAGTCCCAGATGCCGGTCACGGATATTTCTTGTAGGATACATGGCAGCCCCCATTGCAACAGCGGAGAAGGGACTATGATTGTATATAGAGTTATTCTCCTGAAGGCTGGGGAATAGGGATGATATCTTTTCCTTAAAAGAGGGTATCTGTGATGACCCTCCGGTGAGAAGAATCGCCTCGATCTTTTCTTTTTTTATTCCAACCTTTCCGGACTTCCAAAGGACATAGGATATTGACTGGTCCACACCTTTATAGAAACCGTGGCTGTTAAGTATCTCTTCAAAGTCCTTTCTGTTTACCTTGCATATTTCAGTGCCATTCCATTTGAATACTGCCTCATTCCTGTCAGATAGCGTTATCTTTAGTTCCTCAGCCTGTTTGATTAATTCATGAGAAGGTTGTTCTTTACCATGTCCAAGTTTTTCTCCAAGGTATTCTGCAAGCCAGACATCAATGTCATGTCCTCCCAGCATCTTGGACCTGTCAGGCTTTGCTACAACATGTGCATCGTTTACATTCAGCCTTACTACCATAGTATCAAGGGTGCTCCCCCCAAAATCTATTACCATTACGACCTTATCCTTCTGCTCCGCCATCTGATAACCAATAGCCGCTGCAAGAGGCTCTTCAAGGATCTCAATATCCGTCCCCTTCATTATTTTGCTTAGTATCTCCTTTATAGCCCTTTTGTAACCCGGAAATCCAACAGGTACTGTTGTATAGACTTTATCTGGCAGGCCGCCTGAAAAAAGGGATGCCCATCGTGAAGAAGGCGTTATCTCTTCCCTGAGATGCTGATACAGTATTGAAAGAAACTTCTCCATATATTTTCTGGATTCCTTCTGATTTTCCAGCAGCATCTTTTTAAAATTTATTATTATTTCCTTATCTGTATTATCCTCTGCCACTGCCCCGATTGCGTTATTTTTGAGGCTAAGTATTGAGGGGATTATTGAGACCCCGTTGAATTGTCTGGATATTGATTTCAAGGTTACAAACTCTGCCTCTGTTCCCCACTTCCTTCTCATGATAACAGTGTTTGTGGCTCCAATATCTATTGATATGCAGGACTTTACTTCAACCTGTCCTGCTTTATATTCTTTAGCCAGTTCCTGTTGAGCAGAAAAATCTTCGCTGTTAAAGACAGGTTTGGAAATCTCTTTTCCGTGAAAACGCTTTTTAAGGTCTTCAAGGCGCTCCACTATCTTATTGACGGCATCCCTAAGCTCTTTTGGCTGAATCCATATATGTGTGTAAGGTTTAAGTATTTCGATTAATCTAATATCAGTTAATAACAGTCCGACCTCTTTAAGTTCCTTAGCGAGCATCTCGCCGTACTTCAGCTTTGTATTCTTTGCCTTTGTTGAATCCTTGATAACCCCTTTTTCCTCAGCTACAAGCAGGAAGTCAATTATCTCAATGGGAGAGAGATCTTTTATCATCTTTTTCATTGAATAAAACGAAAGAATATTTTTCAGGGCCTGTTGTATCTGGGGAAAAAAGTCAGAATTCTTTGGATAGGTCTTCAGCATTTCTATAAGGGCGTGAATCTTTGCCAGAGGTTCGACAATTTCAGCAGATGCCTTGAATGCCTCCCTTACAGTCTGTTTGTATAAGGGATACAACTCCGGTGTGGTTGAGAGTTCCTCTGCAATAAAGCATAAGGCGTATTTTCGATAGTATGGCACCTCGATTGTTGTAGCCGCTGCAATAGCAATTTTTATTGCATCTTTATATAAGGTTAAAAACTCTCCTGTTTTTGGGATCTCCTTTGCTATGCCAAGAAGGGTATATTGCCTGTAAAAAGAGTAGTCGCAGCTCTTTGGCAGTGTTTTTGCGACCTCATCAAGTATACGTTTGTCATAAGAAGTCTGATTGATTGCAGTTGAGATATTAAGCGCCATTTTAAAGGCATTCAGACGCAGGGTATTTATCTCCGGTGTTTTAGGAAGATCGGTTGCTATGGTCAGGAGTGCATGTATCCGGTGCTGAGAATCCTTTATTTCGTTTGCTGCCTTAATAGCGGCAGTTATTGCCTGGATATAGAGGGGTTGAAGAGAAGGCTTTTCCTGGATTTCTTCCGCAATCTTTAACATAGAGTCTTTTCTTGCCTTTGGCTCTTCGATATTATCTGATGCAAGAACAGCGTGCTTCATTGCAGTAGCATATAATGTCCCAAATGCCTCATTCTTTGGCATCTCTCCGGCAACAACAAGAAGAAGTTTTTTTCTGTCTACAGGAGATTTCACACCGGCAGCAAGGTCAATACATAACTGGTATGCAGAGATAGACTCAATGGTCTTTGGTATCTCTTTTATACAGTGAATACAACGTATAAGGACCTTCTCTTTTCCATGAATATCAGTAATATTTTTTATAGCATTAAATGTGTCTTTAAGGCAGGATATTCCTTCAGAAGATGTAGTATTTTTTGTGCTCATTTGACTGTTCCTCAAATCCCCCCTCCCCCCCCTTTTCTAAAGAGGGGATTTTCTAATAAAGTTCAACTTTACTGAAGCCTGTTTCTCTGATTGTTCCGTCCCTGCTGATTATTATCTCGACCTTTGCCGGCATATAAAAGTCTTTTTGCTCATAGCGATCTGAGAAGAATAAAAAACTCTGATTAGTAGAACCGCGTGCAAGGAGAGTTGGTTCTTTCATATCATCTTTGTATGCGCCGTCTATGAGGACGTCAATATAGTTAAAGATGGGCCGGCGTTCACACCTCCCAATAAGTTCTTCATAACTAAACCCAGTATAAACCACCGTAGACAATCCATACTCTTCTTTTGCAATTTTTAAAAGCTGAAACAATCCGTTGCCCTGATTAAACGGTTCACCGCCGCTGACA
>JAHFER010000133.1 GCA_023248365.1 Nitrospirota bacterium | reverse complement strand
TTGCAGGATATAAAAACAACAATAGAATGTGAAAACACCTTACCAGATTCTGGAAACCATACTTAACTGTCTGTAATATATGACATAAGACAGATAGTATGACAACATGCTGAAAAAACTGCTAAATTAATCCACCGGAGAAAAAAAATGGCTGGAAGATCGAAGAAAGATGAGGAAAGGACAAAGAAACTACACAGGCTCCTCTCCATCCTTCGCAATCTTGACTTGCATAAAAAGTGCACACCTCAAATCTTATCGCAGCAATTTGGCACTACAGAGCGGAATATCTACAGGGACTTGAACGACCTTGATGCTGCTGGTTTCTCCATTGTTTTTGATAAAGAGGAGAACACATACCGGTTTACAGACCAGGACTTTACACTTCGTGACCTTGATCTGAATGCAGATGAGCTAACCGCCCTCCTGGTTGGCAAACAATTGTCACACAGTCTGGGAAAACCTTTTGAAAAGGCTTACCAGTCACTTTTAAAAAAGGTGCATAAGGACACAGGGTACAAAACCCGTGCGAGTGCAGATAAGATAGAAAAGGTGCAGCAATTCCTTATTGATATAGCTCCGGTTGAAGGATTTGAACAGATTGAAAGGCAATACAATGCAATTGTTGAGGCAATGGATAAAAAGGAAGAGATTGCCGTAGTATATAAGGCGATGAAGGACCGTAAGGAAACAAAAAGGGATATCGCCCCTTATGGGTTAATATTCCATGAAGGACTCTGGTATGTGATTGGTTACTGCTATCTGCGCAGGGCAGTACACACTTTTGCCTTAGACTGCATTAAAGGATTTAAAATAACCGGCAAACCCTACAACATCCCTCCTGGATTTAATATGGCAGATTACTTTAAACCGGGCTGGCATATGATGCGGTATGGTGAACCAGTAGAGGTGGTCTTAAAATTCTCAGAGCGCTACGCCAGATGGATAACACGCCGCAAATGGCACCCCACACAGGTCATTGAAGAACAGAAAGACGGCTCGATTATTTTCAAGGTCATGATAGAAGGGACAAGAGAACTCAAATGGTGGACATACCACTGGATACCCTACTGCGAAATACTGGCACCGGCGGAACTGAGGAAAGAAGTGGCTGAAGAAATGAGGGCGATGTTGAGTAAATATGAGAACAATAGCTGACATCTTATTGAATTGGCATTAGAGAGTGACCAACGGTTGTCACTGCTCTATGATAGTATTTTAGGAAATTGAGGAATAAATGAGTTTGAGAGAAATTAACAGTGATGCACTTGATCTCTATGCTGAATGTATAAACTGCCAGAACACAGGTTTACACTGTCCTGGTATATGGAAAGACTTCAGAAATGGAATTCCTCCACGCGGGTTCTACTTCCAGAATGTTCCGGTAAAGATATTGATTGTTGGCAAGAATCCTGGTCACCCACTCAGTGGTGAATCTGAATATTATGTTGGCAGGACTGGAAGAGACCTTCTTAATTCTCACAGAAAATTTCAGGAGAAGTATATTCCCAGCCCAAATTCGTGCCAAGAACCTCCAACTACCTTTCATAATAATCTATTCCGCTATTTAGCCTTCTTCTTGGATGTCCCGGAGGATAAAATCTTTTTATATGTTGCCCGTACAAATTTGCTGAAGTGCAGCACACCGGATGAACAGGCAAAACTTAGGTCTATAAAAGTAACAGTGGAAGAATGTTACAGGAAGTATTTCCTTGCTGAACTACGGATCTTTCAGCCAAAAGTTATTTTGGCTCTGGGGCGTGATGTTGAAAAGTTTCTGAAGAAAAAAGCCCCAATGCATAAGCTCCCTGTTATTTATGTTAAACATCCATCGTACCCATATAGTTGGGAGATGGAGGAAATAGAATTGACCAAGATTAAGGAGCAGATTAGTAGCTACTTATGATTAAGATAGAATAAAGCATGGGGAAAACATCTATTGGGTAATCCTATCGACTATGTAAAAACATACAGATTTATTATCAGGCAATATAAAAATGCCTCCTAATTCACTATGATGGAGCTACGTTATATTACCTTTTTCTAACAACGTTTGACACAGATCATATAACTATGTAAAATGTAGGCACATCACTACAAATGGAGGCTATATGGTACATGTGGGATTGAGAGAGGCGAACATGCACTTTTCAAAATATCTGAAGATAGTCAGAGAAGGTCAGGAGGTTATTGTAACAGACAGGGGAAGGCCTGTTGCCATCATCAAGCCGCTTCTGAAAGAGGAAACATTGGAAAACAAAATAAATCGTTTAGAAGAACAGGGAATATTGAGAAGGGCTGTTAAGGGAAAATTTCCTCTTTCAAGGCCGGTTGCAATTGCAGGCAAGCCTTTATCAGAGACTGTAATAGAGGGAAGGGAAGACAGGTTTTAAATGAAACTGCCCTGGCTATATATTGACACCAGTACCTATCTGAAGCTCTTTCTGAAAGAAAAGGGTTCAGATAAGGCAAGAAAATTGGTTAAAGAAAATAGCATGCTTTCTTCTGCTATCTTAACGAGTGAATGTTTTTCTGCCCTTTCAAGACGAAAACAAGCTCAGGAGGTAAATGATAAAACATTTGACAGATTAGTCAGCCGCATAAAAAAGGACTTACAATATATTGAAATAGTAAAGTTAACAGACGACGTGTTAAAGAAAACAGAAGAAGTTTGTTTGCGATCCACTGCACGAACCCTTGATGCTATTCATATAGGTTCCGCATTATTATTCCAGGAGTTAACCGGAATAGATCTGACATTTGTAACGTCTGACAAAAAGCAGGTGGAAGTTGCAAAACTTGAAGGGTTAAAGACGCTCTATGTAGGATGAAAGATAATAGTATAGGCTGTCAGTTTACTTTCACAGCCCTGTACTATTTTAATATTTCCAATTAGTAATGATATACCGGTATCGGAATAAAGGTAATAACAAGTACAATAAGGTTTAACCAGCCTACAATTTTTCTTTTCCTGTCTAAGACCACCTGTTCCTCTGTCAAAGGTTGATGTCTTATGCCGAAAACAATAAATAGAATCGCCCAGACAATCCATAGCGGCCACATAAAAACCCCCATGATTATTAGAAGGATTATCAGGGTTATTGATATAAACCGATGCTTTCCTCCAAATAAGGCATAGGCAATATGACCACCATCACTTTGACCTATTGGCAGTAAATTGGCGGATGTTACGGCAAACCCTAACCAGCCTGCAAATGCTATGGGATGCATGAATATGTACTGTTGGTCACTGACAGGCCCCAGTACATAATATGACAGGGCATGAAAGATAATGGATGATCCTAATCCATATTGTTCTATTGTGTTTGCTATTGGTATTCTATATGACATTTTCAAGCCTATGACTGTTGCCGCAATCGAGACAATAAAACCAGCCAGAGGGCCTGAGACAGCTATATCCATGAGTGCCTTCCTGTTCGTGACTGGCGACTTCGTCTTTATTACTGCGCCGAATGTGCCTGTAAGAAGCGGAGGTGGTGCAGGAATAAAGTGGGGAAGAGTGGCCTGAACACCATACTTTCTCAAAGCGAAGTAGTGACCGAGTTCATGGGTAAGAAGAATGGTCAGGAAGGTAAGTGAAAATGGCAGACCTTCAATTAAACGTGTTGGTTCTAAAAATGGGTTAATATATTTTTGCATTGTCCCTCCCACTGTAGCAGTTACTAAGGTAAGTATGAATAGTATTACAGGTACAAGAATTTTCGGCCTCTGCCTTGCTTCACATTGATCTGTTGATACATCATCAAAAGGAAGCGCTTCTTCGTTCATAATTCGTAACCTCCATATTTAATGGCCTCGTAAAAAACCATGGAAGGGGGCGGCTTTGTAAAAAGCTCCAGGTGCAAGGCGCGCAAATCCTGAGGAATGAGGTGTACTTTGTTAGTACGCCGCAATGACGAAGGATGCAGCGCAACGCCGCAGATGGACTTTTTACGAAGCCGCCATATTTTAATTTTGCAGGTTACACGGTAGCACGTCATGGTGACAATAGTTTGTCAGTATGATTTTATATCCTGTTTCCTGTGGCACTGGTTATTGGCCGCAACATAAGAAAAAGATAGGTGTAAATAAAAAGAGGCTGGCAGGGGTTTGCAGGAAAGACAAAAACTCTGGTTGTTGAAGAAGTTATCGTATACAATATTCACTTGACACCAATTTTTCTTTCCTGTTAATATTTACATTGCGAAACCAATTTCCTATCATTGAGATTTTAATTCAGTTTTCAGGTGAGGATATGATATGAAAAAAGATAAAGTGCCGTGTCCGTTCAAATCTGTCCTGCAATTAATCCCGGCGTTCCTGCTTGTATGGCTAATCTATGGTTGCAGCAGTGGTTCTTCCGGCAGTGTCGAATCAAAAACAGCATCTCTGGGAACGAGCGTCAAGAACGTCCAATTAAATGCCGGAGTGCCAAAACAAATCAAGTTTACATACACGGTCCCGGGCGATATAAGCTCGCGGGGCGATTACTCGATCAATCTGACAAAAACACTTGAGAACATGACCTTGAGCTCCTCACCCCTTGCCAGTAATGCCGGCAAATTTGAAACCATGCGGTTACTGGCATATGGACTGGTGAAGGAGGCATTTGCCGCCGACACTGCACAGATTACGGCATATATTTCATATGCAGGCGACCCGAATGTATGTAGCAGTCCACACGTCTTTGGACCATACAGCATCATGGGCGCAGTCGGATCAGCGCTGACCAGCAGCACGGCGACTGTCCAGCCAACCCAGGCAGCTGTAGATATCGCTAATTTAGGGTCATTTGATATTTGCATAGTCACTACGCCGCCCATTGATGCATATATCACGCTAACAGGCGTGGCCGTGGATTTTGAATCGTGTGCTCCTCCGGCCGTTGATATTGTTGGCAACTGGTCGGGAACGTATCAGTGTAACAATTTCGACGGAGTTCCTGAATCAGGTGCGGTAGTTCTGGACATCACAAAAAATACAGACGGCAGCTTTCACTACGTAGACGATGGTGGAGCCGAATTTGACGGACATTTTTGCGGCAATAAATTCAAATTTAAAGGCGGCAAGGCTGGGGCCTATACAGAAAGTGGAACACTGGTTGTAAATGGCAACGACGCAACGAAAACATCGAACTGGCAAAGCATGCTTACAAGTGATAATGGTGGACAGTGTTCTGATAACCTCCACAAAAACTGATGGAATCATTCTTTCTCTCATTTAAACCCTCCAAATTCTGGAATTCTGGACTAATTCCGGTGGGACTAATTCCGGTGACACCATACTTAATTATGCTATCGGATAAGTCCTCCCAAGCCCTGCGATACTATCCATCCTAATCAAGTAGATGATAGCTTATCAAGTAGAATTGCCATTTTTAGTAT
>JAHFER010000132.1 GCA_023248365.1 Nitrospirota bacterium | reverse complement strand
GGGAAAATATCACAATTCCGGTTATTATACCAGATAGCTATTATATTACAAACGGTCGCTGAGAATTGCTGATGTGTGCCTCGTAAAAAGTCAGGGAAGCGGACGGCTTTGTAAAAAGCTTCAGGTGCAAGGCGCGCAAATCCTGAGGAATGAGGCGTACTTTGTTGTTACGCCGCAATGACGAAGGATGTAGCGCAACGCCGCACGACCCATTGCATTTACTTCGTAGCAATGGGTACCCCGCTTTTTACGAAGCCGTCAACCCTGTGTGAATATCTTCCTGATTACATCTTCAATCTCTACCTCTTCAACTGAAAGGTCTTCTACCGGTAGTTCGCTGAGTATTTTTGCGGTTGATTTTGCAATGTCCGCTTTGCTTGACTTTATCTGGAATTCTGGGGACACCATATTTATCTACTGGACACCTTACTTATTTCAGAATTAAATATGGTGTCCCCAGAATTCACATAAGACTATTTATACTACTTTATGCGATTACGCCAATAGTAGGGCTTACGGCGGGTGTGGGCCACAGCAACTACCCAGATAACATCTTGAAGTTCCAAATAGTAAATAGCATATGGAAACCGGTGAAGCAAACGGCATCTTGCGCCATGTATTTTTGCAGGCCATCTATCGGGAGCTTCCTGTATATCAACAAGGGATCGGCTTACCTCTTGCTCAAGATCCAACCCTAAACCAACGTATTTGGTTTCGTAGTAATCTACTGCCTGCCACAATTCCAGTTCTGCTTCACTGTGAACTATGATACGCTTCATGAATATTTTGCCCGTATCTCTGCAAGTATTTCCTCTGCTGCTCTCCCTTTAGCTTTGCCGCTTTTAATTTCTTTTATACGCCGTTCAATCTCCTCGTCCCAGGCCCGTTCATTTTCTTTGTCTGTGAGATCATCTAAGCTCACAATGAGCTCATGGGCCAATTCAGCACGTTCCTCCGGAGATAGACTATGAGCTTTACTCACTACTTCTTGCAGCAATGAAGACATGGTTTTCCTCCCTTCAATATTATAGTCTAACAATTATTATACTGAATAGGTTTATTCCTTCTATTTATTTTTAACGATACTATATTTTAATCAAAGAAACAAATAATTTCTGAAAAGGCAAGGTGATGGGGAATAGGGTCTTGAAATATCAGTTTATGAAATTCCCAAAACTTTGCTCTCAAGAAAAAATGTAATATTTCTGAACCCCACTACAAGACCTTCCCTCCTGCCACATTTCGGGATCTTCACTGTATCCTGTTATAAAAAACAGCAATTCTATGTGAAGCCGGGGATATAGTATTGGTAAGGTTTCTATGGTACTTCAACCCTGCGTGAATATCTTCCTGATTACATCCTCAATCTCTACCTCTTCTACTGAAAGATCTTCGACCGGGAGTTCGCTGGACAGTTCTGAATGGGGCGGGCCACGCTATCCATCTGACACTATGCAACCGCATCAGCCTTAATGTGAAAGGCTGCAAACACACAGCTCAGTCCATATAAACAGCCATACTATTATATTGCTCTTTTGCTATGATTATAGTATATTATTTTGATGGAGAAAACCAGCTTTGAGTGGGATGAGGAAAAAGATAAGGAGAACATGGCTAAGCACAATGTTTCTTTTTCATTGGCTCAGCAAGCGTTTCTTGATCCTCAGCGTATCATAGCTGAAGATATTAACCATAGCATAGAAGAAACAAGGTTTTACTGTATTGGCCGTACTGGCGAGGGCATAATGACCGTGAGGTTCACTTACAGAGGTAATGTTATCCGCATTTATGGCGCAGGCTACTGGAGAAAAGGGAGGAAGATATATGAAGAGAAAAATAAAATATACTGAAGAGCCAATGGGGGAGTTAAGAGTTATTAAAGATTTTCTCCCTCCACCGGATCAATTGGTTTTGAAAGAAGAGAATGTTAAGATAACGATTTCAATGAAAAAATCGAGTGTTGAATTTTTCAAGAAAAAGGCTGAAGAACAACATACTTCATATCAAAAGATGATCAGGAACGTTATAGATTATTATGCGTCGCATTATAAAAGAAATGCCTGATAAGCCATTTCAACCTATTCTGATACTTTATGGGAGCTATTCTTCTTCGATATAGACATTGTACATGGGGGATAGAGGTTATGTGCTAAGGTGCTTGATAATATTCTGTCAGGATCTGTGAAATATTGAGGTAATGATTATCCATGGTTAAAACCTTTAACCCGTATTGCATAGCAGAAGCAGCTATCCATATATCGTTAGTGGGGATGGGGGTGCCATTCATGTAGAGGGTCTTTAAAATTACTGCGTATCTTTCTGAAGTCTCTTCGTCAATATCAATAACAGTTACACGTGATGAGGCAAGGAATTCCTGAAGTGTAGCCCTGTTTTTCTCTTCCTTTTTACCCACTGAAAATCCGGCTAATAGCTCACCAAGAATTACAGGATTTAAAAAAATCTGGTCAGCCTGTTGTATTGCAGCTTTGACTTCCTCATTTCCTTTTAAAAAGGCAGAGTAGGCGGATGTATCCAGTATTATCTTCTTTTTTTCCATAATTCCTCATCTATCTTTCTTTGCAGCTTAAGGTTATTTTCAAACATTAGCGCATCTCCTTTTGTCCATACCCCGGAAAGATGGTCTAAGTCATGGTATAGTACCTTCTTTTTTCTGGCTTCTGCCTTAAAACCAGTCGCCTTTTTAAGTAAGGATATAAAAGCCTTATTGAGGCTCAAACCTTTCCTTTCTGCTTCTTCTTTTACTACCTTTTCAATTTCAACCGGAATATCTCTTATTGTAATCTGTTTCAATTCAAATACCTCCAATTGACTCAAATATGAGTCATAATGATTCTATTATTGCAGCATAAAACTTCAATGTCAATGATTTCCTGTCGGATGTATGCCTTTATCTGGTATAAGGTCTGTTCATTTCTCTTGACATAACTTCTACACCTGTTACAGAATAGGGCTATGAAAGCAATAATATTCCGTGAATTTGGTGAGGTGGAAAAACTTCTGTATGAGGATGTGCCTGTGCCTGAGCCGGGTAGGGATGAGGCGCTGGTTCGTGTAAAGGCTTGTTCGGTAAATCACCTTGATTTATGGGTCAGGAAAGGTGGGCCGGCCTATAAGGTGACATTGCCTCATATAACCGGCGCTGATATTTCAGGTATTGTTGAGGCTGTTGGCAAAGGTGTTGATGTCAACACGATAAAACACGGAGACAAGGTGATTGTTGCACCAGGAGTGAGCTGTTTTAAATGTGAAAGATGTCTTGCAGGGATGGATAATCTGTGTGACAGCTTCAGCATTATGGGTGCTAAGAGAAAGGGCGGGTATGCTGAATATGTAACCGTTCCGGCTGTAAATATAATTCCCATGCCGGAGGGACTTACCTTTGAAGAGGCAGCGGCTTTCCCTCTGACTTATCTTACTTCATGGCATATGCTGATTAACAGGGCGGGCCTCTATCCCGGTGAGGATGTGCTGATTATAGGTGCGGGCAGCGGGATCGGCGCTGCGGCTGTACAGATTGCAAAGCTTGCAGGGGCAAGGGTTTTTGCAACTGCGGGGATAGATGCGAAGTGCCAACATGCAAAGGCTATTGGCGCGGATATTGTGATAAATCATTCAAACCAGGATTTTTCCCATGTAATAAGGGAGATTACGAATGGACGAGGCGTTGATGTGGTATATGAGCATGTCGGCCCGGCCACATGGGATAAGAGTGTTGCATCCCTTGCAAAGAGGGGAAGGTTAATTACATGCGGCGCAACTACAGGCCCGGAAGTAAAGATTGACCTTCGTTTCATATTCAGTAAAGAGCAGGCCATCCTTGGCTCTATCATGGGGACACGCAGTGAGTTAATGCAAATTACAAAGCTGACAGGCGAGAAAAAACTAAAGCCTGTGATAGATTCTACATACCCGCTTTCTGAGGCCTGCCAGGCACAGCAGCGTATGATTAAGAGGGAACATTTTGGTAAGATAATCCTGTTGCCATAAACACCAGGAAATGGGATTAACCACAGAGGACACAGGGAAGGATATTATAACTCAAAGAAAAAACTGCTTTTCTCTGTGCACTCATTAAGCGAATAAACTACATTGTTTTAATTAAGAAATTTAATACTTGAGAACACAGAGTAATACTTGAATTTACCGTGGTTTTTAATTTTAATTTTTTTTCTCTGTGTACTCTGTGGTTTTCTTTTAAAGGAGGCAACTTTTGGAAGAACTCAGGATGCGTCTTGCACAGCAGGCAGCAGTGGCGGAATTAGGGCAATTAGCGCTGTCAGGTACAGATTTAACTTTCCTGCTCAATAAATCCGTCTCTATTTCAAGTGAATGTCTTGATGTAGAATACTGTAAGATTCTTGAACTCTTTCCTGATAACAATACAATGCTGCTCCGTGCAGGTGTGGGGTGGAAAGAAGGCATTGTTGGAATTGCCGTCATTTCTGCCAAACCTGATACCCATGCAGGCTATACCCTCCTTTCCAATGAGCCAATTATTGTTGAAGACCTTAGTAAAGAGACGCGGTTTAGGCTTTCCCCCATTTTCCATGATAATGACCTGGTAAGCGGTATGAGTGTAATAATCTCAGATCGTACAAAACCTTTTGGTGTTTTAGCTGTTCATACAAAGAGACTGCGAAAGTTTTCAAAAGAAGATGTCTGCTTTCTGCAATCCATTGCCAATATTATTGCAATGGCAATTGAGCGTAAAGAGTCTGAAAAACAACTGAAGCATCGTATCGTTATAGAGACGATGCTGTCAGATATATCGAGATTATTTATGTCCGCTCCTGAAGTAGACCTGAATATGGTCCTGAAAATTTTAGGTGAGTGTGTAGCGGTTAACAGGGCCTACATATTTGAATTAAGCAAAGACGGAAATAAAATGAGCAACACATACGAATGGTGTGATGGAAAGGCAGATCCTCAGATAAATAATCTTCAGGATATAGATGTCGCTATTGCCCCATGGTGGATGAGCAAACTGCGGGTTGGTGAGAATATAATTATCCCGGATTTAGATGCACTCCCTACTGAGGCGGCTTCTGAAAAAGAGGGTCTGAAGGCTCAGGCAATACGCTCCCTTGTTGTTGTCCCAATCTGTTCCAGGGATGGAAGTCTCATCGGGTTTATGGGTTTTGATGATACAGAGAAGACCCGTTCATGGTCAGAGGATGATGTAAAAGTTCTTCGTGTAGTAAGTGATATAGTCTCATACCATTTTATTCACCAAAAGGCAGAGTATGCACTGAGAAAGAGTGAAGCGAGACTTGCAAAGGCACAGAAGGTAGCCAAACTCGGAAGCTGGGAGAGGAACCTTATCACAAACGAGTTGTTATGTTCTGATGAGACCTATAGTATTTTTGGTTTGAATCCGGATGAAACTACTTTTAC
>JAHFER010000131.1 GCA_023248365.1 Nitrospirota bacterium | reverse complement strand
ATTCGGGGCTCACTGTAACCATAACAAAAATCAAAACTACAGGGGATAAGATTACTAATGTACCCCTTGCACAGGTTGGAGGTAAGGGGCTTTTTGTTAAAGAGATAGAAGATGCCCTTCTCAGAAACGAGGTGGACCTTGCTGTTCACAGCATGAAGGATGTGCCGACTGATTTTCCGGAGGGGCTTTGCATGGCCGCAATTACAGAGCGGGAAGACCCCAGGGATGTCTTAATTTCAAAGGATGGATTAAGCTTTTTTCATTTACCCCAGGGTGCTCATATAGGGACAAGCAGTCTCAGAAGGATCTCGCAACTGCTCAATCAGAGGCCTGACCTTAAAATATCTCCGCTCAGAGGGAACCTTGATACAAGAATAAAAAAATTGGAATCAGGTAATTGTGATGCAATAATACTCGCAGCAGCAGGGATTATCCGGCTGGGATGGGGAGAAAAGATTACAGAATTTTTACCGGTAACCTTGAGTATACCTGCGGTTGGACAGGGTGCCTTGTGTATAGAATGCAGGGAAGGCGACAGTGAGGTGCTTGATCTGATTGCCTGTCTTAACCACAGAGAGACTAATGTTTGTGTGAGGGCGGAGAGGGCCTTTCTAAAACGGCTTGAAGGCGGGTGTCAGGTTCCTATAGGTGCGTATGCCATTATAACCGGCGGAGAGCTTGAGGTTGACGGGTTTATTGCCTCAGTTGATGGAAAGCGTATGGTACGGGAGAAAAAAACAGGTACAGTAGAGAATCCGGAGGAACCCGGGCTGGTTCTGGCTGAGAGTCTCCTTTCTCAGGGTGGTGCAGAGATTTTAAGGGAAGTCTATGGAAACGGGTAGAGAGGTAAAGCCTCTTAAAGGAAAAAGGGTACTGATTACCAGGCCTGTTGATCAATCAGAAGAGTTTGCATCTCTTATTTCATGTCTTGGCGGTGAACCTGTAAAGTTTCCTGTTATCTCAGTGGCCCCTCCGGACAGTTGGGATGCGGCGGATTATGCTATAGAAAATTTGCATGACTACAACTGGGTAATTTTTACAAGTGTCAATGGCGTGAATGCCTTTATGGGGAGGATAAAAGAGCTTGGAAAGGATATCAGTGATGCCTTCTATGATGTAAAGATATGCACAGTGGGGGTAAAAACAGCGGACGCAGTTGAGCCGCATGGAGTGCATGTGGATTTTGTCCCTGTGGAGTTCAGGGCAGAGGCGATAGTAAAAGGATTTCAGGGGATGGCCGGCGTTGGTAAGAAGATATTAATTCCAAGGGCGCAGGTAGGCCGTGAGTTATTACCTGAGGAACTTATAAAGATGGGTTTAAATGTGGATGTTGTGCCTGTGTATAAGGTTGTGAGGCCTGATACTGATGTATCATGGCTTAAGGATATGTTAAATAAAAAAGAGATAGATGTAGTTACATTTACAAGCGGTTCAACTGTAAGAAATTTTATTGAATTCATTGGAATAGAAGAGTATAAAATATTACTCAAAGGAATTAAACTGGCGTGTATCAGTCCGGTAACAGCAGATTCTTTAAGAAAATATGACATGGATGTGGATATTGTGCCGGACAGGTTTACTATTGAAGATCTGGCGGAGGCAATCGCAAAGCATTATAGTTGACGCTGAAAAACGCCCATTTGCGGCGTCAGGACTGCGGATTCGAGTTTCAACGTACAGGAAGTACGCCTCAACTCAAATCCTTGTCCTTCCTTGCACCTGGGCATTTTTGAGCGTCAACTTGGGGAACGTCTTTAAAAGTCAAAGGAATTAATAAGACAGTTTGTAATTTTAATCTATAGCAGGTGAATATATGAAATTTCCAATAACTCGGTTACGCAGGATGAGGGCTACGGCGACGCACAGGAGGATGGTGAGGGAGACCTCAGTTTCTGTGGATGACCTCATATATCCTCTTTTTGCTGTGCATGGTAAGAATCTAAAAAATGAGATAAGTTCAATGCCGGGGGTGTATCAGCTCTCTGTTGATAATATAGTCAGAGAGGCAAAAGAGGTTAGCAGACTTGGAATACCTGCGGTTATCTTATTTGGAATACCTGAAAATAAAGATGAGATGGGGACAGAGGCTTATGCTGATAAGGGAATAATCCAGCAGGCGGTCAGGGGAATAAAAGATAGTGTCCCGGAGTTGCTTGTGATAACGGATGTCTGTCTATGTGAGTATACAAGTCATGGTCACTGCGGTGTGGTCAAAGACGGTGTGGTTCTAAATGATGAGACATTGGAGTTACTGGCAAAAGAGGCGGTGTCTCATGCAAAGGCCGGGGCTGATATTATAGCGCCATCGGATATGATGGATGGGCGCGTATCTGCGATAAGGAGCGCCCTCGATAAAGAGGGGTTTGAGCATATACCAATACTATCTTATGCAGCAAAATATTCATCAGCCTTTTACGGGCCTTTCAGGGAGGCGGCAGAATCCACGCCTCAATTTGGGGACAGGAGGTCTTACCAGATGGACCCCGCTAATACAAGAGAGGCTATGCGTGAGGTAGCCCTTGATATAGAAGAAGGGGCTGATATGGTAATGGTTAAACCGGCCCTTCCTTATTTGGATATAATACGTCAGATAAAAGACAGATGGGATATTCCTGTTGCAGCATACAATGTTAGCGGTGAATACTCAATGATCAAGGCAGCCGGGAGGCTCGGATGGATTGATGAATCAAGGGCCATGATGGAAGTTCTTACTTCAATTAAAAGGGCCGGGGCAGATATAATCCTTACATATTTTGCCAAAGATGCTGCACGGATTTTACAAGAGAAAAATAAACCTTGACCAAATCTCCCCTCCTCCTGCGGGAGGGGATCAAGGGGAAGGGGATTTTAAGTAGTTGAATATTATCAGGGATGTTACTGCCATACCGCATGAGCTTGTAAGACCTGTTGTCACAATTGGTAATTTTGATGGTATACATTTAGGGCACAGGGAATTACTGAACAGAGTAATTAAACTATCAAAAGAAATTATCGGGACGAGTGTTGTTGTCACCTTTGAACCCCATCCTGTTCAGGTACTACGGCCTGAGAAGGCCCCAAAGCGCCTGACATCGCTACAGGAGAAAATAGATATATTACAGTCAGTTGGCATTGATGCGGTGGTGTGCCTGAATTTTACACCGGAGTTTGCCGGACAGACCGCGGATGACTTCATTGAAGAAGTGCTTTACAAAAGGCTTGGCGCAAAAGTTATTTTTTTGGGTAATAACTACAGGTTTGGAAAAGACAGGGCCGGTGATATAGAACTTCTCAAAAGAAGGGGTGAGGTCTTTAATTTTGTAGTTTACGTTGTGGACCAGATAGAGATGGACGGGCATAGAATCAGCAGTTCCGGAATCAGGGAGCATTTAAGTAAAGGTGAGGTAGATAAGGCTGCCAGATTACTTGGCCGCTATTATTCTATAGAAGGTGTAGTTGCCCCCGGCCATCACAGGGGGACGGAATTAGGGTATCCAACAGCAAATATATATACAGTTGATGAGACGCTTCCCATGGATGGGATATATGCGGTACGGGTATTACATGGATCTGAAAGCCTGAACGGGGCCTGCTATATAGGTAAACAGCCGACATTTGCCGGAGATAAGATTGCCGTGGAGGTTCATCTGTTTGATTTTAACGGAGTGCTTTATCATGAGCACCTGAAAATACAGTTTATTAAAATGATAAGGGGAGAGAGAAAGTTTGATGACAGGGAATCTCTTATGAGGCAGATTAAAGATGATGTGGAAAAGGCGAAACAATTACTTAGAAGTATATAACCACTTGGATTTTTTCTCACACAAAGGCACAAAGGGCACAAAGGTGAAAAATAAGAAACAGGGGAAGGTTTTAAAAAAATATAGTTCTTTGTGTTCTTTGTGTCTTTGTGTGAGTATTTCATTTGAAGAAAAATTTGTATGGCTTTAGATTTATTAAAAAAGGTTAAAGATATCATTAACCGGTATAACATGTTGAAGCATGGTGATACAGTGCTTGTTGGTGTCTCTTCAGGCCCGGACTCTGTGTGCCTTCTATATGTTTTAAAAGAGTTGCAGGAAGAGTACAACTTGTCCCTTCACATAGCCCATCTCAACCATGGGTTTCGCGGCAATGAGGCAGAAGAAGATGTACAGTTTGTGCAATCCCTTGGAAAATCTCTTGGAATTCCGCTTCATATAGAATACGCAGATATACCTTTTTATATTAAAAAAACAGGATTATCAAAACAGGCAGGCGCGCGTGAGTACCGCTATAAGTTCTTCAACAGGATTGCGGATAAAATAAGTGCAACAAGGATTGCACTGGGTCACACAGCAGATGACCAGGCAGAGACCTTTCTGATGAGACTGCTCAGAGGCTCCGGTTCCTCCGGCCTCTCCGGTATACCTCCTGTAAGGGACAGGATAATAAGACCTCTTATAGAGATAACCAGAGGAGAGATAAATGAATTTCTGTCTGAAAGAGAGATCAGGTACAGGATTGATTCTTCGAATCTCACTACGGTCTATCTGAGGAATAAGATACGACTTGAACTCATCCCCTACCTTTCAAGAGAGTTTAATCCAAATATTATGGATACACTCAATCGTAATCTGAAGATACTCAGGGATGAAGATATATTCCTTGATGAATATGTGAAAAATATTTATCAGGATATGGCTATTGGTGATAATGAGGAATCTGTACGGTTTGATGCTGCAAGGCTTTCCGGTCTGCCGGTTCCTGTTAAGAGGAGAATACTACGTCTTGCTGTAGAGACGATTTCAGGAGAAGGAGCTGTTGACCTGTCATTAAAACATGTTGAGGACTCTTTAAACCTGCTTGATAACGAAAGAGGAGGAGAGGTACATCTTCCTGCCGGGATAATTGTAAAAAGGGATAAGGAAAGTTTCAGGGTTTATTTAAAGACAGAGGAAACACATCCGCAACCCTATTCCTATAATGTTGCTATTCCCGGAGATACTCTGATACCAGAGGCCGGCATCATGTTTAGCGCTACAATACTCGATAAGGAAGGATATAAAAGGACTGCAAGTTTTGATGAGAAATATGAGGCGTGTTTTTCTATTGGAGATATGCCGATGTCTTTGATTATTCGTAACCGCAGGTCAGGAGACCTTTTTTATCCAAAAGGGATGAATGGGAGAAAAAAGATAAAAGAGTATTTTATTGATATGAAGATTACACGGGAAGAGAGGGACATGGTTCCTATTCTTGATTCTCCTGAAGGAATAATGTGGATTGTAGGATTTAGAACTGATGAAAGGTTTAAGGTGAGCCCTTCAACAGAAAAGATTCTACATGTAAGAGCGTTCAGGAATGCCGCATGAAATTAGAGAGATTAAAAACCATAAAGAAAGGAAAAAGTAAATGAAGCGGATATTTGGCAAACCTCTGATAACTCAAATGGAGATTGAAAA
>JAHFER010000130.1 GCA_023248365.1 Nitrospirota bacterium | reverse complement strand
TGAAAACCTGTACTGAAGGGAGTTCTGCCAGTTTATATTAAAGAGAGTTAAATATTTTCGCATATCATTTTAGTTTGTTCCACGCCAGGCCTGCCGCGCCGATTGTTCCGGCGGTTCCTTTGAGTTTTCCCCTGACTATCTTTGTCTGTTTTATAAGGGTGGTGTATGTCCTATGCTCTATCTCTTCCTTTGCAGAGGGAAAGAAGAAATCCCATGCCCCTGTTACTTCGCCTGTAAGGACTATCATTTCCGGATTGAGGATATTAATAAAACCGGCGATTGCTATTCCGAGATATTTACCTGCTTCTCTGAGTATACTTATAGAAAGTCTGTCTCCCTGTGTTGCTGCCTCATAGATCATCTTTGCTGTAATGTTGCCTGTTTTACCGCTGGAAAGTTTCTTAAGTTTTGTCATTTTTCCTGCTGATATAGATTCTACTGCACTCCTGACCATACCTGTTGCAGATGAGTAGCTTTCAAGGCATCCATAATTGCCGCAGTTGCACCTTGGGCCGTACGGGTTTACTGTGATGTGTCCAAGTTCCCCGCCCATACCATGTGCGCCGTGCCAGACCTTATTGTCTAATATTATGCCTCCGCCAATTCCAGTGCCCATTGTAAGGCATATCATGCTTGAGATACGTTTCCCCGCCCCCATCCACTTTTCGCCATAGGCAGCGCTGTTTGCATCATTATCAAGAAATACCGGATGATGAAGGGATTTTTCTATCAAAGATTTTAACGGAATATTTTTCCATCCTGGAAAGTTGGGAGAAGTTGCAATAATCCCCAGCTCCATCTTAATGATTCCTGGTGAACCGATACCTGCGGCCAGGACTTTATTTCCGCGCTGTTCTTCGAGTTTGTTGAGGTCTTTAATACTATTTACAATTAAGGAAACAACAGCATCTTTTTGACGTCCGGCAGGGACTTCAATGCTTGTAAAATTCCGTAATAAACCTTCCTTTGTTACAGCGCCAAGGCGTATTGCTGAACCGCCTAAGTCAACTCCTATGACTGATTCGATTGTGATACCTCCCGCTTATTTTTTAACAGGCGCCGGCGGTTGTAACCCTTTTGACATCTCCTGGGCGAGTGCTGTTACCTTATCCCGCTGCTCTTTTGTAAGTATCTTTTTTTCAAGTACCATTGTCTCAATAAATATAAACCTTGCCTCAGATTCAAGGGAAGCTATGGTTTTTAACAGTTCCTTTGCCTTGTTCAGGTCAATTTCATCATCCTTTGTAAGGTTGCTTAGGATTTGCTGTGAATTTGCCATGGCAGGAGATATCTCTTCCATCTTTTTAATGGCATCTTTTTCTATTGCCATCAGTTTTTCTTCCTGATCCTTTGACATTCCTATTTTATCTTTCATAGAGATAAAGAAATTAGCAGGTCCTACGCTCCGTTTCATCATATCTTTATCCTGTGCAATAGATGTTGTTGCTGTTACCCCCAATATTAAGATTACCAGCAACCCCGTTTTCAGCAGTTTTATCATAAAAGACTCCTTTCAAATAATTGATTATTTTCCCATCATGTCAGGATACAGTTTAACCTAATCATATTAACCCGTCAATTAATGCTTGCTGTTGGTATAGAAATCCTGCTATAATTTTTATCTATGAAGTTTGGGATAATAGTTTTTCCTGGGTCTAACTGTGACCACGACTGTTACCATATGGTAAAGCATGTGCTTGGGAAGCCGGCCAGCTTTATATGGCATAAGGAAGAAGACCTTTCAGGGTTAGATGTAGTGCTGCTTCCCGGCGGATTCTCATATGGTGATTATCTGAGGGCAGGGGCTATTGCACGTTTTTCTCCTGTGATGAAGTCTGTAGGGAAGTTCGCAGAAGAGGGCGGGCTTGTGCTTGGTATATGTAACGGGTTTCAAATACTCCTCGAGGCAGGACTTCTACCGGGAACCATGTTAAGAAACAGGTCACTTAAGTTTATCTGCAAAGATGTTCATCTCAGGGTGGATAATATCAATACCCCATTTACCCTTGATTATTTTGAGAATCAGATAATCAAGATGCCTATTGCCCACGCAGAAGGGAATTATTATGCAGATGAAGAGACCTTAACAAAACTGCAAAAAAATAATCAGATTGTGTTCAGATATTCCGGGACTGACGGACGAATCACCGATGATGTAAATCCCAATGGCGCCGCAGGTAATATTGCAGGTATATGTAATGAGCAGGGGAATGTACTCGGAATGATGCCTCATCCTGAAAGATGCGGGGAGAAGATACTTGGCGGAAGAGACGGGTATACTATTTTTGAATCAATAGTACATTATTCGGAGAAGATATTGAATAAGAGATAGGACAATGAAAATGTCATTCCCACGAAAGTGGGAATCCAGAGCAATGGCATAGTTCTGGATTCCCGTTTTCACGGGAATGACGGTTTACTGACACGAACAACGGTCACGATTCACGGGATTTTCGCATGAATGATCTGATAAAACAACATAATTTAACTGAAGAAGAGTATCAGAGGATTATAAAAATCCTCGGCAGGGAACCAGGTATAGTAGAGCTTGGTATATTCTCTGTCATGTGGAGTGAACACTGTAGTTACAAGAGTTCGCGAGTTCACCTTAAAAAATTTCCTACAACCGGCCCCAGGGTGCTGCAGGGGCCCGGAGAGAATGCAGGGGCTATAGATATTGGAGACGGCCTTGCGGCTGTATTTAAGATGGAAAGTCATAATCACCCGTCTTTTATTGAACCATATCAGGGTGCGGCGACAGGCGTTGGCGGCATTCTGAGGGATATTTTCACTATGGGTGCGCGGCCTGTTGCGTTACTCGATTCACTGCGTTTCGGAGAACTTTCACTTCCCAACAACAAGCACCTTGTTTCCGGTGTTGTAAGCGGTATTGCAGGATACGGTAATTGTATGGGCATACCGACAGTGGGCGGTGAAATATATTTTGATGAGATATATAACAAAAATAATCTGGTTAATGTATTTGCCCTTGGAATAGTTAAAAAGGACAGGATATTTAAGGGTGTGGCTACAGGGGTTGGAAATCCGGTTATATATGTTGGTTCAAAAACCGGAAGGGATGGGATACACGGGGCCACTATGGCCTCGGATGTTTTTGATGACTCGTCAGAGGCAAAGAGGCCGACTGTTCAGGTTGGCGACCCGTTTACAGAAAAGCTTTTACTTGAGGCATGTCTTGAGGTTATGAATGCAGACCTTATAGTAGGGATTCAGGATATGGGCGCAGCAGGGCTTACAAGTTCATCATGTGAGATGGCAGGCAGGGCAGGCACAGGGCTTGACCTTCATACGGACAGGGTTCCAACACGAGAGACCGGTATGACCCCTTATGAGATAATGCTCTCAGAATCTCAGGAGAGGATGCTGATTGTTACTGAGAAAGGTAAAGAGGCTGAAGTTATAGGTATCTTTACTAAATGGGACTTAGATGCTGTAACTATAGGTGAGGTTACTGATACTAAAAGGGTACGGATATTTGAACGTGGAGTTCTGGTTGCCGACATACCGGCTGATGCGCTTACTGATGAGGCGCCGCTATATAACCGGCCTGTAGCGCCACCGCCTTATCTCGAGATACTTCGTGATATTGACGTGGAAAATATACCTGTTCCTTCAGATTTAAATAAGGTACTGCTTACGCTTCTGTCTTCCCCGTCCATTGCATCGAAAGAGTGGGTCTACAGCCAGTATGATCATATGGTAAGGACGGATACGATTGTCCTTCCGGGGTCTGATGCGGCTGTTATAAGGATTAAAGGGACGAACAAGGCTATTGCAATGACAACGGACTGTAACAGCCGGTATTGTTTTAGTGATCCTTTTCTTGGCGCGGCAATAGCAGTTGCAGAGGCGGCAAGGAATATTGTGTGCGGGGGAGGAGAGCCTGCGGCTATAACAGACTGCCTTAATTTCGGAAATCCTGAGAAACCGGAGATAATGTGGCAGTTTCAGGAGGCTGTTGAAGGTATCTCTGCTGTATGCCGCAAATTCAATATACCTGTGATAAGCGGAAATGTAAGTCTATACAATGAGACAAATGATATTTCCATATATCCTACTCCGGTTATAGGCATGGCTGGAATAATTGAGGACGTCTCAAAGCGGATGACACAGTATTTTAAGAAGGAAGGTGATATAATCTTCCTGATAGGGGTGAACAGGGAAGAGCTTGGTATGAGCGAGTACCTTAAAGAGATACATTATAAGATACGAGGTGTCCCGCCTCAGCTTGATCTGGACCTGGAGAAGAAGGTACAGGACTTATGTCTCCTCGGGATAAAAGAAGGGATTGTAAAATCAGCGCATGATACCTCTGAAGGCGGGCTTGCTGTGACCCTTGCTGAATGCAGCCTCACGGCTGAAGGGAAAAATAAAGGCGCTGAAATAGAATTAAATGACGATATTCGTGCTGATGCCCTGCTATTTGGCGAGACCCAGTCGAGGATTATTATTACTGTTGATAAGGCTAATGCAGCCCGGATAAGAAATATGGCTTCAGATATGAATGTTCCTATGACATTAATAGGAAAGGTTGGCGGGGAAAGTCTGATTGTCAGACATAACTCGAAAGAACTGATAAATATAGCAGTGCAGGAAATGTCAGATGCATGGCGTAATGCAATCCCCCGGCAGTTAGGGGAATGACGGTTTACTGACACAGATTTTCAGTTGAATTATTCCAGGGGTAATAAATAATGTGCGGCATATTTGGAATCTATAACCACCCGGAGGCAGCAAACCTTGTATACCTGGGGCTTCATGGATTACAGCACAGGGGGCAGGAAGGTTCCGGTATTGTCTCAATGGACGGGAACAGTATTTACTGCGAGAAGGGTATAGGACATGTTTCAGAGATATTTAAAGGGACAGCACTCTCAAGGCTGAAGGGGAATATTGCTATAGGTCATAACAGGTATTCCACTTATGGCGCAAGTGTTATAGAAAATGTCCAGCCTATAGTTGTAAATTACGCACTTGGTTCAATGGCATTAGCGCACAATGGAAACCTTGTTAATGCCGGTTTTCTGAGGAGTGAATTGGAGGCTTATGGTTCTATCTTCCAGTCTTCGATTGACAGTGAGGTGATTGTACATCTGATTGCTGTGTCTAAAGAACGCACACTTCTTGAAAGGGTAATAGATGCACTGAGAAGGGTGAGGGGGGCCTACTCGCTGTTAATCGCTACTGACAAGGAATTAATAGGCATAAGGGATTCATATGGCTTCCGTCCGCTTTCTCTTGGAGAGATTGATGGCGCCTACGTTCTTACCTCTGAAACCACTACATTAGACCTGATAGGCGCAAGGTTTATAAGGGATATATTGCCAGGCGAGATTGTTGTAATAAACGAAAACGGTGTCAACTCTTACATGCCTTTTCCCAGGACAAAAGAGGCCATGTGTGTATTTGAGCATATCTACTTTGCACG
>JAHFER010000129.1 GCA_023248365.1 Nitrospirota bacterium | reverse complement strand
ACTTTAGCAAAAATCTTCATAACCTGTCAATAAAAAATAAGGCTTGACGTATCTATCGGATTTCATATGATGAAAAGATGTGGAAGTGAAAATGTTATATAGTTTCAGATAATTTCGGGATGTCACGCCATAATGTTACTTTTACTCAGGAACGGATGTGAGACTCTGTGCCGCCATAGATTATATGAGGATTGTAAGCCTCACTGCCTGCTATCTCTAACCACTTTTTGATGCCTGTGAAGTAGTCCTTTGTTATTGTGCTGCCTGATTTTATTTCAAGCTGGAGGAGTTTGTCCGCATTTTCGATAAGTACATCAACCTCATTTCCTGTGTTATCTCTCCAGAAATAAAGATTGGACACCAGCCCCGGGTTATATCTGCTCTTCAGGAGTTCTCCGATTACTAATGTTTCAAAAAGACTGCTTCTCATGGGATTAATGGAGACCTGCTGAACATCCTGAATGCCTGCAAGCCATGCGGCAAGTCCTGTGTCATATAATTAGAGTTTTGGTGTTTTTACGATACAGTATATAGGAAAACAGTGCCTGTGCGTGCTAAACCTCATCACCTTGCCTTACAAATTGTCAATTTGATTTACAATTAGCCGGCAATTCTTGGCGAAAGGTGATATAGACAATCAGGGCGTCTCAATAATCTTTTTTAACTGTTTCACCGAAAGCGCAAAAACACCTTTTCCAATAAGGATAATATTCTTTGGTTGAATTAATATGGTGCTGAAATATATTCAGCATGAACTGACACAAAACTTATGTTATAGTAATGCCTTAAATTGAGGAGAGAATTATGCATGATGAATTTCTAAAAGTTGCAGTGGATGCTGCCAGGGCCGGCGGGGATGTGCTCCTGAAATACCTGGGAGGGCCACTCAATATTGAGTTCAAGGGGGATGCTAACCTTGTTACAATTGCAGACCGTCAGGCTGAAGAGGCAATCGTTTCTTTCATAACCGGCCATTATCCGGATCATCAGATAATGGCAGAAGAGGGGACCACCAATAACAGCGTCTCTTCATATCGCTGGATTATAGACCCCCTTGACGGTACTACAAATTTTGCGCATTCATTGCCTATCTTCGCAGTTTCAATCGGGCTTGAGGTAAATGGAAAAATGGTCATGGGTGTTGTATTTGACCCTGTAAGGGAAGAATGCTTCACTGCTATGGAAGGATGCGGGGCATACCTTAATGGAAAATCTATACGCGTATCAGATGTAGATACACTCGATAAAGCACTTCTTGCCACAGGTTTTCCATATGACAGGCGGATAAACCCGGATGAATATCTTTTACCCTTCAGAGAATTCTTAAAGACTGCACAGGAGATCAGAAGGCCAGGCGCTGCTACTATAGATATGTGCTATGTTGCCTCCGGCAGGTTTGACGGCTTCTGGGAACCAAAGCTCCAACCCTGGGATATTGCAGCGGCATCAGTTATTGTAAAAGAAGCCGGCGGCAAATTGAGTGATTATAAAGGCGGGGAGTTCAGTATATACGGTAAAGAAACTCTTGCAAGTAATGGGAAGATACATGAAGAGATGCTTAATGTGTTAAGAACAATATGAAGCATACCTAACCTCAATACTGTGCAGTTAAGCCATCTGAACCGAATATCCGTTCGGGCTGAGCTGAACAGTATTGTACCTAACCTGCCTCGCTCCAGTTTTTCCCTGTTCCCGTATCCACCTTGAGGGGCACGGCGAGGGGGATTACACCTTCCATTTCTTCTATTACAAGATTTGTTGTTTGCTCTAATTCTTCTTCCGGTACTTCAAACAACAACTCATCATGAACCTGGAGTATCATCTTACTTCGTAATCTTTCATCATGCAGTCTTCTGTGAATCTTTATCATAGCAATCTTTATTATATCCGCCGCACTCCCCTGTACAGGTGTGTTTATGGCAATCCGCTCGCCGAATTGTTTTATCCTGTTATCACTGCTTGCAAGTTCCGGCATATAACGCCGCCTGTGAAGAAGTGTTGTAACGTAACCGTCTTCCACTGCCTTCCGCAGGGTATTTTCTATAAAGGCCTTTACACCCGTATGCCGGGCAAAGTAGTTGTCTATATACTCCTTTGCCTCCTTTTGGGAAATACCAAGATCTGCTGAAAGCCCGTAAGGACTCATCCCGTAGACTATCCCGAAGTTTACAGCCTTTGCCCTTCTCCGCATCTCTGAGGTAATCTCATCCGGTGAAAGACCAAACACCTCAGCCGCAGTCCTTGTATGAATGTCCTCCCCCTGCTTAAAGGCTTCGATAAGTTTTTCATCACCTGATAAGTGCGCCAGCACACGCAATTCTATCTGGGAATAATCAGCAGACAGGAATAGACGGCCTTCTTCAGCCACAAAAGCCTCTCTTATCCTAAGGCCCATCTCTGTTCGTATAGGAATATTCTGAAGATTTGGTTTACTGCTAGATAGCCTGCCGGTTGCAGCGATTGTCTGACTGAGAGATGTATGCAAACGGTGTGTTTCAGGATTTATAAGGCCGACAAGGGCATCAGTATAGGTGGATTTTAGTTTCGCAAGCTGTCTGTATGAGAGTATCTCTGCCGGCAAATCATGCTGACGCGCAAGCTCTGTAAGTACCCCTTCATCTGTAGAGAAGCCAGTCTTGGTCTTTTTCACAGGTTTCAATCCGAGTTTCTCGAACAGCACAACCTGAAGTTGTTTGGGTGAACTTATGTTAAACTCTTCCCCGGCAATGAAATAGATCCTCTGACATATTACTGTCATATCCCTGTCCATCTCCTTTGAGAGCATCCTGAGAATATCAGGATCAACCTTTATCCCAGCCATCTCCATGTCTGCAAGAACACCGGCAAGAGGTATCTCAATGTCATCAAATAATTTCTTCACTCCAGTTTCAATCATCTTTTGCTCAAGGATTTCAGCAAGTCTAAGGATATAATCAGCATATTGGCAGAGGAAGGTAAGCTTTGTGGGTTTATCTGACATTACGTTATCCGTGACCGTCATCCGTAACCGTAAATCGTCATTCCCGTGAAAGCGGGAATCCAGAGCTACGTCATTTCCCACTTGCGGAAGAATTAGAGGAACCTGTAAATGCTCAAGTACAATACCATCCAGATTGTGATCACTGCGGCTGGGGTTTATAAGATAAGACGCAATCATGGAATCAAAGCCAAATCCCTGTGGTTCAAGACCAAGGCGTTTAAGCAGTATAATATGCCGCTTAATATCATGGGAATATTTTTTGATTTGTGGATTTTCGATAAAGGGCATAAACTGTTCTTTTAAGCTCTCAAAAGCGGGGAAAGGAATACACCACGCCCTATCTTCGTTAATAGAAATACCTATCCCTGAAATGCCAGAGGCCATCGAATCAGGCGAATCTCCGTGAATATAGATAGCACATCTCTTAGCGTCTGATACCTTTTGTAAAATCTCTGCAAGCTCGGAATCAGTTGACACCTCTTTGTAATTTTCATTCAGATTTTCTTTTTGCGCAGGTAAAAGGGTTTTGAGAAGGTTTGAGAATTCAAGCTCCCTGAAGAGTTCCGTCATCTTCTGATAGTCCGGTTCAGAGAGCTTAAGGTTGTCATAATCTAAATCTATTGGCAGACCCGTGTGAATGGTCGCAAGGTCCCTGCTTAGTTTTGCATTATCCGCCTGTTCCTGCAGCAGGCTCCGGACTTTGGGCTTTTTTACCTCTTCAAGATTTGATAAAAGATTCTCTATCGAGCCAAAGGTAGAGATGAGTTCCTTTGCAGTCTTCTCTCCAATTCCCTTTACACCAGGAATATTATCAGCAGAATCCCCCATCAGACCCATTATCTCCACGACCTGAGAAGGCGTTACATTGAATCTCTCGAGCACATCCGCCTCTCTATAGACCTTGTCCTTCATCGGGTCATAAATCCTGACGTGCGGAGTAATAAGCTGAAACATATCCTTATCACCTGAAATAATTATAACCTCATTACCATCCTCTTCCGCCTTTTTTGCAACCGTCCCTATCACATCATCCGCCTCATACCCCTCCATCAGCAGGAGCGGTATATTAAACACCTCCACTACACGGTGTATGTATGGTATCTGGACTGACAGCAGTTCAGGCATCTTCGGCCTCTGCGCCTTATACGCCTCATACGCCTCATGACGCATGGTAGGACCTTTAGGATCAAAGGCAATGGCAATCAACTGCGGCTTCTTCTCATTTAAAATCTTAAGAAGCATATTCGTAAAACCATACACCGCATTCGTTGGGAGCCCCTTAGAATTGGACAGCACCTTTATGGCATAGAATGCCCTGTAAATATACGAGCTACCGTCTATTAGATATAGTTCAGACATGATTAATTATTTCGATTCTTTTTACAGCTTCTACAATTTCATCAGTTGATATTGGAACTTTAAGCTGTAGCACAATCCCCCACTTTCTGATTTTTTTAATAATGCTTATATTAACATAGATTATCTTCTAAATCCTGTAAGCAAATTATAAATTTCTAACCAGATATATGCTACGTGTTTAATTAAAGATTTTCTCTGCGGCCTCTGTGGTAAATGCTTTTTTTAGAATTAATCAAATGGATAGCGTGGTCCGACCCATTTCAACGAATCATAAATTAAAAGTTGTTACAGTGCAGCAGCGCTTATGATGTTTTTATCCCAAGAATCTGGTTTGCTGTCAGGTTTATATCAGGAAATTTCTGCGGGGATACAGACTGCTCATTCCTTATAAGTCTTTTGGTCTCATAGCCTTCTGCATAAGGAGACATGTATATCTCAATACAATTCTCCAGCAGGTCTACAAGCCAGACCTCTAAAATGCCTGCCTTTGCATATAATGGTATCTTTGTGTTTCTGTCATAATCGAGGGAGCTGTCTGCAACCTCAATCAACAGTAATACATCCTCTGACTCCGGCAATTCATCAGAATAGAAATCTTCCAGGTATTTTAATAAAACAATATCCGGCTCTGGTTCCGATTGTTCAGCTAACTGAATAGGATTTTGAATACTTACGATTGATTGTCCTTGTAATTTTTGAGCAAATATAGTGTTCAGGCGGTTCACACATGCTGAATGCCTTGTTCCTATCGGTGTCATATCAACAATCCTCCCCTCAATAAGCTCAACCCTGTCATCTTCATGCAGAACACCGGCATCAATCAGGCGATGATAATCCTTAGTATCAAACCTGTGTATTAAAACCCCTGCACCCATATAATCACCTCTATTACTTCCAACTCATTACAGTTTATTTTATAGAATAGCAGACACTTTTATCTATTGCAAATTGGGGAGAATATAGAATATAGGGACACTTCCCGTATTTCCTATGATAACAATCTGGGAAGTGTCCCCCTATTTCTTCCCACCTTTTACTTTCCATGACATAGAATGCCCTGTAGATATATGAGCTTCCGTATATTAGATATAGTTCAGACATAATTAACTTTATCGTCTTTCA
>JAHFER010000128.1 GCA_023248365.1 Nitrospirota bacterium | reverse complement strand
TCAGTACGGTTTTGATACGCTCCGGATCAGCTTCAATGTCAGCCCTTTCAGGCATTTTATTCATTTGAATCTTATGAGGCCGGTTGTTGTACATCAGGATGGTCTCCCTGATGAGCTCCACGATGTTCAATGATTTTAGATTGAGTTGTCCTTGCCTGTAGTGTTCCCGTGATGCCTCAAGGATCTCCGTAACCATCTTCTCCATTTCCTGGACGTCCTCACGTATACTGTCCCGGGCCGTTCCCTCTGACAAAGATTCCATGGCGACCTTCATACGCGTTAGCGGTGACCGGAGTTCATGACTCAGATCGAGCATCAGTTGTTCCTTGGTATGAAGCATCCCCTTAATACGAGTTGTCATTATGTTGAAGGTTTCTGCCAATTCAGCAAGTTCATCTGATCCCCTGACCGGGACCTGATAGTTCAGGTTTCCCCCGCTGACTTCCCTTACCCCCTCAGTGAGCCTTCTCACCGGGGAGAGAATCTGCCGGATCAGGAGATAGGCCCCTGCAAGGATAATGGTCAACAGTGCGATCAGTATGACTAAGGATCCTTTGTTGATGAGTTCTCCGTCAAACGTGCGGGTCAGCTCAAAAATAAAGCGGCCATTCCCGTTTTTCAGCGCCAGGAAATGCCTTCCATGATAGCGGCCTGTCTGAATATCAGGGTAATCCTTCCACACCCTTAATGTCATTTGAGGAGGGAGAAAAAGAGCGTTGGATGTAGACCAGCTCCGGTCCGGACTCTCATAGCGAATTTCAATAGAAGACTGTAGAGAGATTTTCCGGGCACGGACAGGGTCCGGTGGAGAACCCAGATCATGAATCAGATAGCCGACATATTGAAAGACATTCTTACGGAAGGAGGAATCCTCTATGTTTCTGAAAGAATGTCTGATAAAACCGGCCACCAACAGATTGATGCAGACACCGCTGAGCATGATAACAAGCAAAAGTTTTGCAAAGACCGATTTATAAATTTTTCTTTGCCATTTATTCTCCATCCTCACCGTCATCCCCTATAAATACATATCCTGCCCCCCACACGGTCTTGATGAAGGAGGGATCCTTCAGGTCTTCATTCAGTTTGTGCCTGAGACGGCTGACTGTAATATCCACTGAACGGTTGAAAGCATCTGACTCAACACCACTCAGTTCTTCCAATATCTGATCACGATTCAAAACCTTCCCCCTGTTTCTTACAAGAAACGACAGGGCGGCAAACTCGTTTGTTGTAAGATCTATTGCCACCCCGTCTAATTTAGCGACCCGACTTTGAAAATTAATCTCAAGCCTGCCAAACCTGCTGACCCCGGAATCCCCGATCCTGCTCCCTCTCCGGAGAACCGACTTGATACGGGCGACCAATTCCCTCGGCTCAAACGGCTTGGGGAGATAATCATCGGCCCCCAGCTCCAGACCCACGACCCTGTCTGTGAGTTCTCCCCGTGCCGTCAGCATGATAATAGGAGTGCCCCCTGACTGCCGGATAATCTTGCATACTTCAAATCCGCTCATCCCTGGGAGCATGACATCCAGTATAACCAGGTCAGGGGCCTCCTGTCTGAATTTTTTTAAGCCATCTTCCGGACGCGTTGCTGTAACGGCCTGGAAGCCAAAACCCCGAAGATAATCCGTCAGGAGCTGATTCAGTTTGGCATCATCATCAATAATAAGGATTACCGGTTGCATACTCGCTATTTTCTCCTGCGGTGCTCATGCTTGCCCTTATCTCCGTCCCACTCCTTTACCAGCTCGATCAGCTTTTTTCTCTGTTCCGGTGTCAGGGAAGCATGAAATCCTGCCAGCCTTTCCACAAAAAAGGACATCGTCTCATCCAGCCGTGCCTCCTCTTTCCTGATTACCTCTTTCATATGTTCCTGATCTATCTTTTCATTACCCAGCTGGTTGAGCAACTCCTCCCTAATAGTCATCCGGGATTGGTGCAGCTCTTTCCTTTTTTCCAGAAGCTCATCCCTGAAAGAATTGAGTTCCTTTTTCTGCACTTCGGTTAATTCCAGCTTCGATGCAATCTTATTCGTGATCCATTCCGCACGCTTCTCAGGAGACTTTTGCCTGCATCCGGGGAGGAATCCTATTCCGGCTAAAAGTACAAAAACTAATGTTATATTATACAGCCTTTTTCTGTTCATAATCCAACCCTCCTTTGAAAATAATTGTTATGATATTCTTCTATCTGAGTTTATACTATCTCATATTCAGGACATATGCTTTTCTGAAAGGTAACAGTTTGTAACAAATTATAAGGGAGTTGGTATAGTGGCCAGCCTGGAATAGAATACCCATCTTATTGTTTATGATGAGGATGAGAGTTTCAAATAAGTCTTTACTTAAAGATCAAATGCCCTTATTATAAAACTTATATGGACTATAAATTTAAAACCATTCTTATCCTGATTCTATTTGTATTGGTTGTTTTTGGGTTCAATAGTTTTGTATTATCCGGCCCCACTAATTATGTGCTATTCAATTCCAGGTAAAGTCATCAGCATTAACGATAATGCCGCGCTTTTAGATTACTTCGGTGAGAAGAAAGAGGCATTAGTTGATGTTGAAGATATCAAATCAGGCGATTATGTCTTTGCCCAGGGTGGTGTTATTGTGCAAAAACTTGGGGAAGATGAGGCGCAAAGCATACTCGCAGGCTGGGAAGAATTGTTTTTTAAGCTGCAGGAGAAGGATCGCATTCTTTCAGAGGAAAATCCCCCTCCCCTTAATCCCCTCCCGCCAGGGGAGGGGAAACAATCAGCATTTCCCCCTCCCTTGACGGGAGGGGGTGAGGCCTGTCCTGAGCATAGTCGAAGGGGGGAGGGTGGGCTGGACATTCTGCCTATCCTACAAAAAAACCGCGCAGGTGAAACACTTACTAAAGATGAACTCCTTTCCCTGCTTAAATGCGATAACAAAGAAGAACTTGCCTTGTTATACAAAACAGCAAACAGCATTCGTCACAAGATCCACAAAAATGCATCCTGCGTTCACGGGATTATCGAGTTCTCCAATTACTGCAAAAATGATTGTGCCTATTGCGGTATAAGGAGTGAAAACAGAAATATCGAAAGATACAGGATGGGCGTGGATGAGATTGTTAATGAAGTAGTCTCTGCTGTAAACAATTACGGGTTTAAGGCATTTGTCCTGCAATCCGGTGAAGACAGCTATTTTACAACTGAAAGGCTGGTTGAGATTATCAGCAGGATAAGGAAAAGTGTTGGAGTCCTGCTTATCCTGAGTATCGGTGAGAGGGATTTAGAATGCTACAGGGAATTATATGATGCCGGTGCAAGGGGAGTGCTTATAAGGTTTGAGACAGCAAGCCCGTCTCTTTACAGCAGTATACACACAACACTCCAATATGAGAATAGACTTACATTACTTAAAGGGGTAAAGGATATTGGCTATCTTATCGCTACAGGCTCGCTCATAGGACTCCCCGGACAGAGTGAAGAGGATATTCTAAATGACATACTATTTGCCCATTCCCTTAATACCGAGATGTACTCCTTCGGCCCTCTGATACCACATCCTGACACACCGCTTGCCGGTTCACATGCAGTGTCTCTTGATGCCATGCTAAAGATGATTGCCGTAACAAGGCTTATCACGCAGGACGGAAATATCCTTGTTACCTCTGCAGTAGAAAAGTTGTTCGGAAAGGAAGGGGTACGTCAGGCCCTTATGGCAGGCGGAAATTCCATGATGATAAACCTGACACCTGAGAAATACGGAAGACTCTATTCCATATATCCTGGTAAAGGTGATGGAAGTGGAAATATCAGAGGGAAGATAACAGAAACCTTATCGTTGCTTCATTCCCTCGGCAGGGCGCCTATGGATGTGGGGATGTAGGGATGACCGGTTAAAAATTAAATATTTTTGCAATCAGGATGTTTAAGGACAGCATAATGAAGAAAACTTATCATAAGATAATCAATGGCGACTCAAGGGTAATGGGGGAAGTACCAAATGAAAGCGTGCATCTTATTATTACCTCACCACCTTACTGGCAGTTAAAAGATTACGGAGAAGGCAGCCAGATAGGATTTAATGACAGTTATGAAAGCTACATTAACCACTTAAACCTTGTATGGAAAGAGTGCTACAGGGTATTGCATAATGGTTGCAGGCTATGTATAAATATTGGCGACCAGTTCGCAAGGGCGGTTTATTATGGAAGATACAAGGTCATCCCCATCAGAACAGAAATTATCAAATTCTGTGAGACCATCGGCTTTGATTATATGGGGGCAGTTATCTGGCAAAAGGTTACTACATCAAATACTACAGGCGGAGCTACCATAATGGGTTCTTTCCCCTATCCCCGAAACGGCATTTTAAAATTAGACTACGAATTCATTTTGATTTTCAAAAAAGACGGCACTCCCCCAACAACTACAAAAGAGAATAAGGAACTTTCAAAGCTTACAAAAGAAGAGTGGAATACCTATTTTCAGGGGCATTGGAATTTTAGCGGGGCAAGGCAGGACAACCATATTGCCATGTTTCCGGAAGAATTACCAAAGCGGTTAATTAAAATGTTTGCATTTGCAGGAGATACAGTTCTTGATCCGTTTCTGGGAAGCGGGACAACCTCACTTGCAGCAAAAAATCTAAATCGTAATTCTATTGGATACGAGATCAATGCAGATTTTATCCCGATAATAAAGGGTAAAGTTGGGGCAAATGATAATAATATTTTTAAGGATGCGGACTTTGAATTTATTATTCAGGAAAAGAAAGAGTTTAATTTTGATAATGAGATAAACAAACTACCTTATATTTTTAAAGACCCCCACAAATTTGATAAAAAAATAGACCCCAAGAAACTTCAGTTTGGATCCAGGATTGATCAGAATGGTAAACAACGTGAAGAATACTTTACTGTTAAAGAAATTATAAGCCCTGAAATTATTAGACTGAATAATGGATTAACCGTAAAATTACTTGGGATTAAACAGAACCCAATATTGAATGGTAAAGCATCGGAGTATCTTGCAAATAAAACAAAAGGTCAAAAAGTTTTTTTACGGTATGACAATTTGAAATATGACAAAGAAAATAATCTTCTCTGTTATCTTTATCTGCAAAATAAGACATTTGTAAATGCCCACTTAATAAAAGCCGGCCTGGTGCTGGTTGATACAGAGGTAGAGTTTAAATATAAGGAAAGGTTCATCAACCTGACAAGGGAAGGCCATGTCGAAAATTAAAAACAGACGGTATTCAAAAGAGTTTGGCAAAAAAGAAAAAGTGTTGAATTACGCATGTCAAACATATCAGTTATCAAGGCCAAATAAAGTCGGGACTGTTATGGCTTTGATAAGAGAATGTCAGCCCAAATCTTTTGAAGAATGGGAGCGCTGGTATTTTGAAAATGCATATACGGATGGGAAAACACCAGTCAAGATAACAAAAGAAGAGCTTGACGAGCTTGGCGAAAGACTGTATGTCAAAATC
>JAHFER010000127.1 GCA_023248365.1 Nitrospirota bacterium | reverse complement strand
GCAGAATACATGCTTATAATACAGAATCAAGTATTGCAAAAACAGCCGCAGGATTTGGAGATGTAACACTCTCCCCTCTTCACGGAGTAATGATAGCGTCTGCTATTGCAAACAACGGCAAAATGATGGCCCCGAGAATAATTGACAGGGTTTCAGTTAATGGCCGTGACATATACAACTTTAAATCAAAAGAACTATATCAGAGTATCTCTAATGAAACAGCAGAAAAACTAAAATATATGATGACAAAGACAATTGAAAAAGGCACCTCAAGACATGCCTTCCATACATCAAATGGCGAGTCTTACCTCAAGGATATTACAGTGGGTGGTAAAACAGGTTCACTCGATGGGGATAATCCTAAAGGTGAATATAGCTGGTTTGTAGGAATGGCGCCAATAGATAACCCGGAGATAGCAGTAGCAGCCCTTATAATCAATAAGCCTGTATGGAAGATCAAGGCCCCATTCATCGCTAGGGAAGGACTGCTTACATATTTTAACAGGGATAAATTAAAGGTCGCCAGTCTGAAGTAAGCAGATTTAAATGGAACTACAGGGACAATGTTTGTTTCAATTCTAACAATTCGTTAATCTTTTCAGGTAAAAGAGGTTTGGAAATCAGATAGCCCTGAATTTTATCACAGCCAAGGTTACTAAGTAATGTAAATTGTTCCATGGTCTCAACCCCTTCAGCAATAACTTCAATCTTAAGGCTTTTTGCCATTCTGATAATTGCGGTACAAATGGCAAAGTCATTCTCATCTAATGTTATGTCACTCACAAAGGAGCGGTCTATTTTCAATGTATCAATTGGCATATGCTTCAGGTAGGATAAAGAAGAATAACCTGTGCCGAAGTCATCTATTGAAAGTCTTAAACCCAATTCCTTTAAATCATGAAGAATTTTTATTGTAGCCTTTGCATCAGACATTATTATACTTTCTGTAAGTTCAAGCTCAAGGTATCCAGGATCAAGTCCCGTCTCATTCAATATACCGGTTATAATTTCAACAAAGTCCTTTTGTTTAAACTGGCGCATTGATATATTGACAGCTACTGGAAAATGCCTGAAACCATCATCCTGCCATTTCTTATTCTGTGCACAGGCAGTACGCAGTACCCATTCCCCTATTGGTATAATAAGCCCTGTGTCTTCAGCTACTGGTATAAACACATTAGGCGGTATAATGCCCTTATCAGGGTCCTGCCAGCGTATAAGGGCTTCCATGCCTGTTACTTTCTTGGTATGCACGTCAACCTGCGGCTGGTAGTGCAGAATAAAATCACCGTCCTCAACCGCCTTACGGAGCTTGTTTTCCATGGTAATCCACTCAAAACTGCTTTCATTCATGCTTGAAGAATAGAACTGCCAGTTGTTCCTTCCTTCAGATTTTGCCTTGTACATTGCGGCATCTGCATTTTTAATGAGCGTTTCTGAATCCACTCCATCATTTGGATATATGCTTATCCCGATGCTGGCACTTAATGAGAACTTACATCCTGCCACATTCAAAGGTTCACTTAATGTTATCAGGAATCTTTTAACAATCTGCACTACCTCTTCTATCCTTGCAATTTCCGGTAGAAGAATTATAAACTCGTCACCTCCAAGGCGGGCAACAGAATCACTTTTACGGCAAAGATTATTGAGTTTTCCGCCGATTATCCTGAGCACTTCATCCCCTGTGTTATGTCCTAAGGTGTCATTTATGAATTTAAAGCGGTCTAAATCAATAAACAATATTACAGCCAATTGCTTTTCTCTCTGCATACGGACCATTACCTGGTTGAGCCTGTCAATCAGGAGTCTCCTGTTTGGAAGCCCGGTAAGGTTGTCATAATAGGCCATATGCATTATCCTTGCCTCAGATTCTTTACGTTCCGTAATATCTTCAAGAACAATAAGGATCTGTTTTTCCCTTTCTATTTCTTCAGAGAGAATCTCAATAATATTTACCTGAAAATATTTACCTTGCTCCCCATCAAACAGGGGAAAGACTATATTTTGTTTGGGACTGCCTGTTGACAGCACATCAAGTACAGCGTCATTAAGACCGGGTAAGGGCAGAACCTCATCAATGAGTTTTCCTGTAAGATCATCCTCAATAATTGAAAACATTTTTAATAAAGAAGGATTGACTGAATATACCCTGAGATCCCTTGATATAACTATAAGGCCTGACGGTACGCTTTTAACAATATTATCAGCGTATGCCTTCAGCGCCATCTGTTTTGCCAATGCCTTTGCGTTCAGTTCATTTTCAAAAGCATTGTGTGCCTGATCAGCCGATTCTTTAAGCCTGATAGCAACAACACGTACAACAAATAAATAGAGGAATGGCGAACTTATAATAGAAAGGAAAAATGAATCCAGGAAAAACTGAAATGCACCTGGAGTTACATCAAGGTATTCCAGGAATACCATAACAATAAACTCAGCCACAAATATGACAGCAAGAATTCTTAGAAATAACATGTAGGGTTTAATTGGTACGGCCTCAATCTGGTTGGCATAGTTTTCTGCAGAATGGTTCTTTATTTTATGCTTAAATATTGTCCGTCCTCCTATAGAAAATGTTGAAATAAAATGCTGTTGTAATTATGTGCCAAAGATTTGCAATTTACCTTATTTCATCGGCAGTTATGCTAATTTATTTAAACCTGAAAAAAGCAGGAATGCAGGGATAAAAAGGGATAAACAATTATAACAAAAATTAAGTTTTTTACTTTAAAGCAAAGGGTAAAAAAATATCAATTACAAATCTATCTCATGTAATAGTTTATCATGATACACCTCAGGATGCCTCTCCTTAGGTGCAAGTTCTGTAATCTTGGAACCGTACTGCAATGCCTCATCATGATGGCCTATATACCATAGTCTTATTGGCCCGCTTTCTGAAAGCTCAAATATTAATCTGTATGTCTCATCCACCCTGCATTCCATTATCCCTTTTCTACCTGTCCTCAACTGTTTCACCTGAAGGGATGGGTGCCGGTTACTCTTCAGAAGTAATATTATGCACTTCCAAATCTTAGGTTGGACATTCTTGGGGATTTTGAATGCATTGAGAACAAAATCATCTGTTAAAATTAAGCTATCTTCTGCCATAATGAAGGATATACACTTTATATAAAGTTTGTTTACAACTGCCTACCCTTCATATTTAGAAAACAGAATACTGCAAATCCTCTCGTGTTCATTGAATATTTCGGGGGCATTCTCTTTTATAGAAGCTGCTCCTATCTTATCCTCAATTAAACTTTTTACACGCTTAAGATCTTCAAGGTTGGGAAACTCAAAATCTACCTTTATTGATCTAAAGGCTTCACCTGCATAATCATAAATTTTCCTTCGAACCTCATCTTCAGAAGAATTCATACCTTTTGCAGACAGGTATTTCATCATGGTAACAATTAAACAGGCAAGCATTCCTTCTCTTGTAGTCTTATTCGATAGCACCCGTTTCGACAACTTCTCTTTTAATATCTCTTCAGCAGGCTCCATATTTTATCCTCTCCCAAAAAAATAGTTCATCCAGTTGACGCTCAAAAATGCCCAGGTGCAAGGAAGGACAAGGATTTGGGCCGAGGCGTACTCCATTGTACGTTGAGGTTCGAATCCGATGTCCTGACGCCGCACGACCCGTTGCAATTGCCTTCGGCGCAACAGGTACCCCGCATTTTTCAGCGTCAACAGATTAATGAAATGACTCTTCTTCATAGTCGCCACATTCCATCACTATTACTTCAAACACAACATCTTCCGGAATAAATACAGAATTACTTTCCTCTTCCTCCTGGATCTCCCGTAACTCCTCAAGACCCTCATCAATAGATTCCAATTCTGCAGATGTATCTAACTCAGTTGGCACGAGGCATGCCGACTGGTGTTTACACTTTGGACATAGATTCATCTCTAACATCTCCTTTCTTAATAAAGGTTTTATGTTAACCTAAGAATAATCAAAAGTAAAGAGTTTGAACCGGGTTGCATAATCATATTCTATCAGATTATAATAAAAAACATGCAATTGCTTAAGAAGTAAAAAAATTATGGGTAAATATTATTTTTCATACAGTGAATACCTGAAAAAGTTTTTCCCCTTCAAGGTATACAAGATAGCCCTTGATGCGGGTTTCACCTGTCCTAACAGGGATGGGACTGCCGGGCATGGAGGATGCATATACTGCGAAAATCGCAGCTTCAGCCCTAACTCAAAGGGTGAGAAGAAATCCGTAAGGGCACAGATAGAATACGGTATTGACTTCTACAGGAAAAATTTTAAGGCAGAGAGATTCATCGTCTACTTCCAGGCATATACAAATACATACGGCCCTGTCAGTTTATTAAGAGAACTCTATGATGAAGCGCTCTCATTTCCGGATGTAGTAGGACTTTCAATAGGCACAAGGCCGGATTGCCTGCCTGATGATGTTTTAGACCTGCTTGCTCATTATTCACAGAAGACTCATCTATGGGTGGAGATAGGCCTGCAGAGTATACACAATGAGACACTCATTAAGATGAACAGGGGGCACACATACGAGCAGTTTGCAGACGCCGTCGTTCGTACTAAACTCCGGGGACTCAGGGTATGCACCCATGTTATTTTAGGCTTACCCGGTGAAACGCATGATATGATGATGCAGACCGCAGATGCCCTTGGGAGTTTTGATATAGACGGGCTTAAGATACATCACCTTTATGTCGCAGAAAAGACTATACTCGAGAAGATGTACAGAGCCGGTCAGGTACCGGTTCTCACTGTGGAAGAATATATAAAACTTGTATGCGACTTTCTTGAAAGAATTACACCCGATATGGCTATGCAGCGTCTTACCGGAGAATTAAAAGGAGAATTTTTAGTTGCACCAAAATGGGGTGTATCAAAAAGGGTGGTTATTTCTCTGATAGAAAAAGAGCTTGCCCGACGCGGGTCTTTTCAGGGGAAGCTGTATATAAATATCAAAAATCAAATATCACAAGAGGCTCTTGCCAAAGTTTTCTAAACGAAGCGTCGTCATTCCCACGAAAGTGGGAATCCAGTTTTTCAATGTGTTACAATACCTCTGGATTCCCGTTTACACGGGAATGACGACTTTTGCAAAAGCCCTTTTATCTTAATTATATATGAGTAACCTTTCAACAAATACGTCATCATTCTCTTCAATATGTATAGAACTTTGTAAAGGCCGGTGCTGCGACCCGTGGTGGGGTATTATAGCTTACCAGGTAAAAAAAGACGGAGGACTTACCCGCCTCAATAATTTCAAAGAGGAGATACTCAAGGGCATAAGAGATAGAGAACGCAGGATTGTTGAAAGATATGTAACTTCTGAAACACCGCCAAGACCGCTGTTTAAATCGCATGAGAAATACAGCATGATTGCAGAAAATATAAAGATCAGCGGAACTACAATATTTATAAACCTGAGGGCAATGTTTGCCTTCAGATGCCTGTTTCTTTCAGAAGATAAGGTATGCACCA
>JAHFER010000126.1 GCA_023248365.1 Nitrospirota bacterium | reverse complement strand
TGGTTTTTTGTAAAGCATATAATTACCCTCATTCACAGGGGTTGTTTCAACTATCCCCCCTGTAGCTGTGAATTTCCAGTATAACAGCATGGGTGTTAAATTTCAACCAGAATTGACGGACTCGTAAAAGGCCCCATCTGCTGCGTTGCGCTGGATCCTTCGTCAATGCGGCGTAGCAACAAAGTACGCCTCATTCCTCAGGATTTGCGCCTTCGGGTACCAACACTCGTGGGTGTGAAGCTTTTTACGAGGTCATCATAATTTAACTGCAGGATAAAACTACTTTGCCTTGATGCATTCAATATCCAGGGTTAACAACACCTCATCTCCTACAAGCAAACCGCCGTTATCAAGAACCTTGTTCCAGTTTATACCAAAATCCTTCCTGTTAATCTTACCCTTTGCCGTGAAACCGGCTCGCATGTTTCCCCACGGGTCTTTATTGACTCCATTAAGATTTCCAACAAGTGAGATCTCTTTGGTAACCCCATGAAGAGTTAAGTCACCTATGACAGTGTATTCATCACCTGTCTTATGATAGCTCTTCATCTTAAATGTCATTGCAGGATATTTTTTAACATCGAAAAAATCCTCTGTTTTTAGATGTTCATCACGTTTTTTGTGGTTTGTATTAACAGATTCTGTCTTAATATTTGCCTCAATAGCCTTTACAGTCATTGAATCAGTGTCCATCTCAATAAATCCGGTAAAATCCATAAACCTGCCTGTAGTCTTTGAAACCGTCATGTGTGTCACGCTGAACCCCACAGTAGAATGGTCCGGGTCCACATTATAACGGGCCATCTCAGCGTAAACCATTTTAACAGGTGATAAAATTAATAAGGACAGCATAACTACATACAACCCAAAAAACCTTACAGTTCGCATAACAACACCCCTTTCTGTTAAATCTTAATATTAAAATTACCCGAAGAGAATCTCAGAGGAAAATACTTATGATGTGCTTATCTCCGACATATTGCCAGAATGTACTTATCATGTCAACAAAAGGAATACTTCTTTAATCTTGACAATAATTATATCTTATCTATAGTATTAAACTTTAAATTGCCTGTATTATTTTAAGCTAATATGAACTTTGATAGAATACTTACCCCCCTGATTATTGCCATATTCATCCTTAGTGGATACCAGGCATACAATCTCTATGCTGAAAATGGGACACCTAAAGAGGTATCTCAAACAGCAGGGGCTGAAGGGACTCACCCTATACCCCCCTCAGAAAATACAGGAATAATTCCAAAAGCAGAAGGCACTGTGCCGCTTCCTGTGGTTGAATCCACAGCCTTACCGGCCATAGAATTGACAGCCCTCATTCATCCCAAAGAGGGTACTTTTTTTATACCCGTGCCACCGGAGAGAAAACAGGAGCTTGTTGGAACCGACAAGTGCCGGAGGTGCCATGAAACCCAGTATGTTCAATGGAGCCAAACTATCCATGCAAAGTGGACTAAGAGTTTTATCTCCCCTCAAAAGGGTAAAGAAGAACCTAAAATTGGATGTGAGTCATGCCATGGGCCTGGAAGCCTCCATATAAAAGATCCCAAAGAGTTTTTATTTATTACAACATACGGACCGTTATCAAAAGATAACGGAGAAGAGCAGAACGCTTCTTGTATCAAATGCCATAACAAAGGAAGTCTTTATTACTGGAATAATGGAGTTCATAGAAAGACAATGACCTGTACTGAATGTCATCAGGTGATGAAGAACGGGACTACAAGAAATTTATTGAAAATGACCTCAGTACGGGAGATATGCTATAAATGTCATGCTCAGAAAAAGAGCCAGACTGCCCATTCACCACATCTTTCGCAAACTGGGGCGCAGGATGAAACAAACATCTCCTGTTCAACCTGTCATTCACCGCATGGGTCAGATACACCCGGGCTTCTAAAGGCATCTTCTGTAAATGAAAACTGCTACAGCTGTCATGCAGATAAAAGAGGGCCTTACCTGTTTGACCATCTCCCTGTTCAGGAGAACTGCCTTCTTTGTCATGAGGCACACTTTTCCATTAACAGGCGGCTCTTAAAACAACGTGAACCATACTTATGCCTTGAATGTCACACAAACCTGCCTGTTAATATTCTTAATACTAATATTGATGCACATGATGTGTTAAATCCAAAAAGCCGGTTCACCTACAACAGAGGTTGCACAAATTGTCATCCAATGATACATGGCTCCAGACATCCATCAGGCGCCAGATTACAGAGATAGGCTACTTATGAAAAAGACCTTGATCATACTCATAATCATCCTGTTTATTCCAAACATTGTACTTTGCGAAGAGACCTCTTCAGATTCCACTACGAGCCAGACTACATCCCCTGCAACTACCCCAACAAATAATACAACAAATAGTACAACAGATAATACCCAGACTAATCCATCTGACACTCCTCAAGCTAACACAAATAGCAACGAGCCTGTAGTCGCAGCCGAGATAGAGGGGCCTATCAACAAAGAACCTCCTCCGGGAAACATTTCCACCCTACAGGTTTCCGGTAAATATCAGAACTTAAAAATAGTTAAAGATTCTCCAAAGATAAAAGAATACCGCACCATTCCGGAAGGCTTTTATCTTGATAATCTTAATTTCTTTCTTGGCTCAGGAAGTCAGGAGCTGTCAGGAGATGCAGGTAAGCTTTCCCCTTTGACCAATCTTTCACAAGACGGTCATTGGAATCTTAGTTACAGAAGATACGGACTCCTTGATGTGGACATGGGACTTAACAGATTTATTCACGATTATGGAGCGCCTTCTGCTGATGTTTCTACAAGGCGGGATATTAATAATCTTACGTTTAAATTCACACCGGGGGATAAGCTCATCATATCAACCAAACTGTCTGTTGAAGATAGAAATGGCACGAGGCCGCTTAATGTTGAAAGCCTTACAAAACCTCCAGTAATAAGCCCTACTGCAATTTTTGAAATTTCAGAGCCAACAGATTATAAAACTACCACAATCGATCTTGGTATGGAATATGTTGATGATAGCGTTGATGTACAGCTTAACAATAACTTCCAGATTTTTTCAAACAATCAGGGAGATGATGTTACGTGGCATAATACTTTTAAGGGATCTGATGACAGGGCAAAAGTAGCAGGGGATTACACAGTACAAACACTAACTTTCAAACCATCAATAAAATTATCAGAAAACATAACGTCTGTTAATACCCTTTCATACAGTAAGGTTACAAGCAGCATAGATCTGATACCTTTTACTACTGTTCCTGATGTAAGCGGCTCATTTTTGCATAAGATTGTTGATTCGGACGTAAGAAACCTCACATTCTCTACAGCGCTATCTGCAAAACTGCCCTCCAATATCAGGTTCAACATTAAATACAGGCATTATGCATATAAGAATGATACACCGGCTATAAAGGAATCCCCTGCATATGTAATGATAGACGGTGGAACAAACGAAATAAGATACGTAAGAAAACCACGCTATACAGCCTATTTTACAGACAGTATTGTACTTGACAGTACATGGACCCCTGCAAACCGGTTGTTCCTGAATACGTCAATAGAAAACAAGGATACCTCACGGGATGAAACAGAGGTAACAAAACAAAATGAGAAAAAGGCGGCGATTTCACTGCGGTCTAATATATCTGAATCCCTGGCCTGGAAAGTTGGATATACCTATTTAAGAAGGCGCGGGCATTATGACCCAACATATTACAGCACGGTTTATGACCCGGATCCATTAAACAATATCACACAGAATACATTAATGCGCACCTTTGACCTATCAGAGCTCGATTCACACAACCTCTCTGCTGGTATGGATTACTTTCCAATTGAGACATTAACCGTGGGGATCAGCGCATCCTATATCTCTGATGACCATCTTAATGTAACTATTGGAAGGATTAGCTCTGCAACAACATCAGGCTCTGTATATTTGCAGATTGTACCCTTGACAGCCCTGCAACTTTATTCAGAGTACTATTATGATATTAGAGAGATTAAGGGACGATATACATGGACATATGACAGCAGTCTCAGTTATCCCATGGATCCTCAAAATACAGGATTTACTACCCCGGTTACCGGAGATCTCCATGATGTGGCAAATGTATTCGTAACAGGATTTAAGTATGAACCTTATGACTTGTTGTCAATTACCGGAAGATACACCAAAAATGATTTTACCGGCACAGACACGCGCCTGCCGGATGTCAGTAATATTACAGACACCTATGAGATTAATGTTTCATCTAAGATAGGGAAAGAAAATGGAGATTTAAGCTCTGCTATTAAGGGTATAAAATATATAAAAATAACCGCTGGTTATTATATGGAAAGATATAAGCAAAACAACTACACCCTTGAAAATTTTCCTATCAGCACTACTGAACAATTCCTTGGCATACGTGAAGGCGATTACCAGTTCAGGACAATCTCACTTTATCTCAGTCTTTATTTCTGAAGAACGATTCACGGAGTCTCACTCTTCCAGCAGATGCTTATCAACATACTGTGCGAGTATTTCCTGCATCCTCTCCGGGGGCGGGGTTTCAAAATAGACATTGATTATTGCATGGGCGATCTCATGGGCAAGAACACCAGGGGTCAGCTTATCAATGGATACATAGATGGTTTTTCTTTTATGTGCATAGAAGGCAATCGGGGCGCCTTCTAAGGCACGAAGCCCTCCCAGTTCATGGAATGACCTTTCAATGTCTCTGTTATTTGAGTAGAGATTTATAGTGAAATGAAAGTCAGAAGGGTACATGTCAAGTAATTTGCTTACCCTTTCAACTATATTATCCACCCTGTTTTTTACTACCGAGGGATTTTTTGATGATTCAATAAAAGAAAACAGGCCATTGCTCAGAGTGCCGGTAAAACTGTACAGGTCTTTTTCAGTAGTATAACAAATGGTTGTATATCTGGTCTCATAGACTTTGGATGAGCTTTCACATGCAGAAACAGGTAAAACATGTATCAGGATAAAAAACAGGGAAAGACACAGTACACCATAACAGGATTTGGCTGGCTTATGATTCTTTGCTTCCCTTGTGCTCTGAAGTCCTGAAATAATTTACAGCCTCCTCTAACTCCGCTATTTTATTAGAGACTGCTGATAATTGTCCCTTAAGTTCTTTATCGGCTGAATGATTGCCGGATAACACAGACTGGATTCCGGTGTGCAATGCTGAAATCTCCTGTATCTTCGACTTTGCACTGCTTATCTTCTGATCCATAGAGACAGTAAGCTCTGTTATACTGTCTGCCAACTCTGCAAGCTGGTCTTTATCCCTTAACTTGAATCTATGGGTAAGGTTGCCCTTTCCAATCTCATCAAGCACCTTTTCAAAGCGGTGCAGAGGCCCTGCAATCCTCTGTGACATCTAGATCATGACGGCTATTCCTATTATACCTGTTATGGCAAGGATGATGAGGTTTGAGAGGAATAACGTGGGGAGAAAAAATTCAGAGGTCCT
>JAHFER010000125.1 GCA_023248365.1 Nitrospirota bacterium | reverse complement strand
TTCACCAGAGGCTTATCAGGGTATGCTGCTGTATCTCGAAGAAGGCATGGACACGGACCGGGACGATATTCTCAGGAAATTAGTTGAGATTCAGTATGAGAGAAATGATTATGATTTCCATCGCGGCACCTTCAGGGTTCGCGGAGATGTTATTGAGATATTTCCAGCGTCTTTTGAAGAATCCTGCATCAGGGTTGAGCTCTTCGGAGACTATGTGGATTCCATATCAGAGATAGACCCTTTGAGAGGTAGTGTAAGGAAACGCCTGCCAAAGATTGCAATATATCCGGGAACACATTATGTAGTACCTCGGGCGAGATTGAATCAGGCATTTGAGGCCATAAAGACTGAGCTTGGAGAACGGGTACGGTACTTTGAAAACCTGAACAAACTTATTGAGGCCCAGAGGATTGAAGAGAGAACAAACTTTGACCTGGAGATGATGAAAGAGATCGGTTACTGCCACGGGATTGAAAATTACTCAAGACATTTGAGCGGCAGAAACCCAGGAGAACCTTCGCCGACCCTGATTGATTATTTCCCGAAAGACTTCCTCCTTGTTATAGATGAGAGTCACGTAACTGCTCCCCAGGTCAGGGGGATGTATGAAGGAGACCGTTCAAGGAAAAACAACCTTATTGAATACGGATTCAGGCTCCCTTCAGCCTTTGATAACAGGCCATTAAAATTTACTGAATTTGAAAGATGCGTTAATCAGGCCATATATGTATCTGCCACTCCAGGGCCTTATGAACTTGAAAAGTGCGGTGGTGTTGTGGTTGAACAGATAATTCGCCCAACAGGGCTTACAGAACCACAGATAACAGTAAAACCAGCTAAAGGTCAGGTGGATGATCTGTTAGCTGAGATAAGGAAGAGGGTAAACAAGGGTGAAAGAGTCCTTGTAACAACACTAACCAAGAGGATGGCAGAAGACCTCACTGAATACTATCATGAAATTGGAATTAAAGTTACATACCTCCACGCTGAGGTAGATACTCTGGAGAGGACAGAAATAATCAGGGATCTGAGGCTTGGGAAATTTGATGTTCTTATTGGCATTAACTTGCTTCGTGAGGGGCTTGACATACCAGAGGTATCACTTGTAGCCATTCTGGATGCGGATAAGGAAGGTTATTTGCGATCCCATACATCACTCATTCAGACTGCGGGAAGGGCTGCAAGAAACCTCTCCGGAGAGGTTATAATGTATGCGGACAGAATAACTGAGTCCATGAGAAAGGCAATAGACGAAACAAACCGGAGACGCTTAATCCAGGAGGAATATAACAGGGAAAACAATATTACTCCGGTAAGTATTACAAAGGGTATCCCGGAGACACTTTACGAAGTCTCTGAAAGTGATTATTATACTGTTCCTGCGGTAAAAGAGGATACTGAGGAATATTTACCAGAAAATAAACTCTCTTCAATGTTGAGGTCTCTGGAAAAAGAGATGAAAGAGGCGGCTAAGAAATTAGAATTTGAACTGGCAGCAGAGTTGAGGGATAAAATAAAAATGCTCAAGGAGAAGGGGATGGGGATTAAACCGTGAGACGTGTCCGTTGTCCTGGCTCACGTACGGATAACGGGTAACGCAAACGTTAACCGGATTAACTCATGCATGCTTGTAGATATAGACACCTAATATGGTACCTAAAAGGGTTAACAGGTTTGCTCTGAGTGTAAATCCAAGGGTAAATGAAATAATCCTAAGGTCAATAGTTATCGGAGGACTGATCCCAATAAAAAAACCTCCGGTAAATGCGTTTCTCAGAGGGCCTTCCGGAGAGATGGACCTGAGTATTTCACCCAGAACACCACCTAAAAGGGTGCCTATAAAAATAAAGAGTATTAAAAACCAAAAGTTCTTTTTTAAAACAGCCATACTTGAAACATAGTACATAAAAAGTTAGATAAGTTCAAGAGATAAGAAATTTCTTTATAAAGGTAACAGACCCATGCAAAAGATATCTGGTATATTATACAAGCTACTTAAACAATACGGGCTTGAAGGCAAGCTCATAGAATATACAATTGCTGAAAAGTGGGAGGATATAGCAGGAAAGATAATAGCCGCACACACATATCCCGCAGGACTCCATCACAAGATGCTTTATGTCATTGTTGACAGTTCTGTATGGCTTCAGGAACTAACCTTCTACAAAGAGGATCTTATAGAAAAGGTTAATAATCATTTTGGCAAAAAAATCATCAAAGATATTCATTTGAAGACAGGACAGAAATAAATAAGAGCTGTTATTTCTTTGTCTTTAAAAGACATATATATGGCAAATTCCTGTATTTCTGGTTATAGTCTAACCCGTAACCAACTACAAATTCTTCTGGAATTTCAAACCCCTTATAGGCCACTGGCAAGTCAACAATCCTTAAAGCCGGCCGGTCAAGTAATACAGCTACCTTTAGGGATGCAGGTGTTCTTGCCTTTAAAATCCTCAACAGGTAGCCAAGCGTAAAACCTGTATCTATAATATCCTCAACAACTAAAACATCACGGTTTGTAATATCAATGTCCAAATCTTTTAGAATCCTAACTGCCCCTGCCTCACTCCTCTCCGCATAGGAGGATATAGACAAAAAGTCTACGCAAACAGCAGGGATATTAATAGCCCTCATAAGATCAGATACAAAAACAGCGGCCCCCTTTAATACACAGACCATAACCAATTCCTTTCCCTCGTAATCCTTTGAAACCTGGCTGCCAATCTCCTTTATCCTATTCCTGATCTCTTCTTCTGTTATAATAATATTGCTTAGTTCTGTCATCTTTCATCGCCTCCCTTTTATTTTCTACCTCAACTCCTTAACCCCTTATAAATATAGGGAAATTGGGTTTTCTTGACATTAAAGAAATCTGGTGGTAAAGTAATATTACCCTGATGAGTAAGAATAAATTGGTCGTCCTGTGGGACCCCACGGAGGTGATCAAAGGGAAGCCCAAAGAGGTGCAGTAAATCAGTAGAGTTAGCAAGCTGTAAGTAGCCAGAAGTTAGCTTAAAAAGATTCACCCTCTTGGACAACAACAATTCTGAAAGTCAGGGTATTTTTTTATCCTCCAATCCCGTACTTATTTAAAAGCTGCTTATAATCTTTACCGTAAAACAATTTTATAGTAATATCAGGATAAATCTCCCTTAGTAACCTTACCTTTTTATTTTTCTTTGTAACCAGACTCTGCTTCATTGTTGTAAGCTCAATGAACATGTCCAATTCCGGGAGAAAAAAATCAGGGGTAAAGCTTTCAGCAACATTTCCTGCCTCATCCCATTTTATTGGAAATGTCTTTGGTTCATACTGCCATTTAACTTGATAAAAATTTAAGATATTCGCAAACTCTACTTCACTCGGATGCGCAAAGATTATATCTTTTTCTTTTCTTAAATGCTCAAGGTCTTCAAACTCATCTGAAAGCCCCCTTAAGGCAAATGCTTCTTCTAAAAGATTTACCATCCTTTTTAACTCACTAAGCATTGAGGCTGGAATCTTAATACCATTTTCAGTAGGTAAAGATCCCCCATCTTTTGTTTTTAAGTGCAACCGGACATCAATAAATTGCTGGTCTTTCCCCTCAAGAATGCTGACCACAACCTCTTCACCTGTACTTATGTCAAATCTGCTGATAGGATTCAGTTTATTGTTCTCCATCAAGATTGCAATTAAGTGAATATACCATACCTCTGTAACGGCTTCAATCTGATTCTTGGCGGCTTCGTAAAAAACTCCATCTGCGGCGTTGCGCTGCATCCTTCGTCATTCGACGTACCAACAAAGTACGCCTCATTCCTCAGGATTTGCGCGCCTTGCACCTAAAGCTTTTTACGAAGCCGTCCGTTTCCCTGGCTTTTTACGAGGCCATCATTCTTGACTCAGCCCTTTAAAACTGGTATCGTGCCATTATGTCGAACAATACACAGGAATTTGATCTTGCCATTATAGGCGGCGGCCCGGGCGGCTATGTAGCTGCAATCAAGGCTGCACAACTCGGCCTTACTACCTGCCTGATAGAAAAAGATAAGGTGGGTGGAACCTGTTTACACAGGGGATGTATACCAACAAAATCCCTGCTTTACTCTGCTTATTTATATCATCTTTCAAAAAGGTCACAGGAATTCGGGATCAGATGTGAAGGTGTTATGATTGACTTTCCTCAAATTCAGAAAAGAAAAGATATGGTGGTAAATAAACTCTTCCATGGTGTAAAGGCCCTTTTAAAGAAAAACCGTGTTGAACTCATAGAGGCAGAGGGGAGAATATCTGCACCCGGAAAGATAATCCTTTCTAAAGCCGGCAATGAAACCGGTGAAGTCAGAGCAAAGAATATTATTATTGCCGCTGGCTCAGCCCCTTTAATACCCTCATGGATACCTTTTGACAAAAAAAATATCCTTTCCAGTGATGAAATCCTCCAATTGGAAAACATACCGGCGTCGCTTATAATAGCCGGCGGAGGAGATATTGGTATTGAGTTTGGCTACTTCTTCAATGCTATGGGTTCTGATGTAACAGTAATTGAGATGAAAGAAAGTATACTTCCATTTGAGGAAAGAGATATAAGCAGCGTCCTTCAAAGACAGCTCATTAAGAGAGGGATGAAGATACTTACAGAGACCATGGTTGAGCATGTCAGCACTGATGATAAAGGAGTAAGCGTAGAGATAAAGCGGAAGGACGGCCAGAAGGAGACAATAACCGCTGAAAAGATGCTGATTGCACTCGGCAGAAAACCTGTAATAGAAAAGCTTGGTCTTGAAAATTGTGCTATTGAACTTGAAAGAGGCTTTATAAAGGTGAATGAGAAATATGAAACCTCTAAACCTGGCATCTTTGCAATCGGAGACATTATAGGCCCCCCAATGCTTGCCCATTCAGCTTCACAGGAGGGGATTTTGGCAGTTCATCATATAACAGGAAAAGAGATAAAGGCAATTAATCCCCACTTAGTTCCACGTGTAAACTATTCTCACCCACAGGTTGCCAGCATTGGACTTACTGTCAGGGAGGCAGAAGAAAAGGGATATGATGTAGCCACGGGGAAATTCCCTTTTGCAGCAAATAGTAAGGCAATAATATCGGGTGAAGAACTTGGCGGATTCGTTAAGATAGTCTCTGATAAAAAATACGGAGAGGTACTAGGAGTTCACATGATCGGCCCTGAAGTATCTGAACTAATCGGCGGCCTTTCTCTTGCCATGTCCCTCGAAGCCACTCACTTCGACATTTCCAATACCATATTCCCGCATCCAACACTTTCTGAGGTAATAAAGGAAGTTGCCCATGCAGTTGAGGGTGGGGCAATACATGTGTGAAAACGCTTGACACACAGTTAAATATAGAATTAAAATCTACCTGTAATTTTCAGGGCACACGCAGGAGGAAAAATGGATATAGATAATCTTACCAGTCTGGAAAAGGCGCTTGCTAAAACAGAGTCTGATGCTGATGCGGCTGTTAAAATCGCAGTTGCGGCAATAGGT
>JAHFER010000124.1 GCA_023248365.1 Nitrospirota bacterium | reverse complement strand
AACACAGTTGAGATTGTATCAGCCTTAATACCGGATACAGTTGTATAGATACCTGCTACATTACCCCCGAATGTAGGCCCAGAAGTGTAAGTAGCGGCTAAGCTATTCCAAATCTGTGCAGCAATAGAAGAAATATCTACAGTTGCCGTACCTGCATTGGTAAGATCTGTTACTCTTGCAACTAAGGAAGAGGTATGGGTAGAACCCCAAAGCCCAACCAAAGCATTAGTGTGAGTGCCAGGACGTAACACGACAGGGCCACTACAAGCAGCGAGTATCCCAGGTAGACCTGATACATCATTTTTGAGGCCAGAGACAGCAGAGAGAATATTAGTGCTGGAAAGATTGTAACCGAGAATGGATTGATCCAGACAACCGGAATTGGCTGTAATCTTTATCAACCATGAATAGCATTGCATTTCAACAGAAGACAAAGAGGCAATAGTGTAAACACCATCACCAGGAACCCCTGAGAGCCTACTACCTAACGCGCCCCATGCACCGCCATCTTTTGACAGGACAGCAGAGAGGGAAGTCATAGCAAAACTTTTGGCATATGTCCCTGAAGCTGTTACCATCGGGAAAGAAAGCCCTGATAACGGCGTCCCGTAAGACCATTGGTACATTTGTTAACCTCCCTTCCCTTTTTTAACCATCATTTTACAGTAAAATTATTAGTAAAGTCAATCAGTATCCAGTTCTAGCATTTCTGTCTTTGAATCTTTCTTCCTCTTCTTGCTTCATTTTTTCTAGTTCTTCTTCTCTTAAAGCCCTGACTGGGTTATCATTCGCTATATACTTGATACAATCCATTATATGAGATTTACCAGTCTTTTCATTTTCCCAGGTATAATTTTCAAATTCCTCAATAGTCTTTTTACAAGTATTGAAAACAAACAATTTTGGTTTTAAATTATCTTCTTCCCCAAACACTGGCTTAGGAGTTAGCATTTCAGTTATCTTGTACCAAGCCCCATCAAATTTATTATTAGCCTCAACACAGGGTATTCCATTCCTTCTGAATTGCATTTGCACTGAAACACTCTGGCCTCTCAACTTATCAATCAATTTTGCATTAGGATCAATAAGATACCGAGTGACAGGACATTTATTCTCTATTTTTTTGAGTCTATCCGAGATTTCCGGGATAGTGAGTTCGGGATGAAACATTTCATGACAGACATACCAAGTCCCGTATTCATCAACCGCAATCCACACAACAGCAGCGGGAGTACTAGGGTGAGGATCAATAGCAGCATATACAGGCCAGCTTGCTCTAATCGGAATCGGATCAATGACATGAACCGACCGAGAAAACCGACGATAAATAAGCCCAGACCAAGCAACAAAGCATCCGTCATATTGTTCTGCAAAGGCATTCTCTGGTAGTTCTTTCTTTGCTCGATCATATTCTTCCTTATCAAATGTAGGATTCTCTGTTACTTTGATATCTACCTTGGCCCAATACTCTGGGTCACCATTAATAGCAGGAAGGTAGAATCTTTTATACAGCCAGTTGTACCCATGCGGAGTTGTAGGAACTATCACCCGACCATGCCGAGTCCCGAGTCTAGCCCGTAGATACATGTCATAAGTTTCTTCTTTAAGGCGTGACCCTTCAGATAGTATGAGCCAGTCTATTTCTTCGCCTAAAAGAGCATCGGGATTTTGTTCAGACTTCGTGAAGACTTCGGCTCCCCAGGGAAGTAAAAGAGACTGAGGGCCAGGAGTAGTAAAAGAGACGTTCAACTCTCTCTGAGGTTTAAAACCTAACTTGGCAACAATAGCATCATAGATATATCTAAATTCTTTAGACGGCTGATCGTAGGAGGGTCCGACAATCCAACCCCTTGTCCCAGGTTTTAGGATGTCCGGTATGACATCCATTGCCCCGCAAAGGGATTTGCCAAAACGAGCGCCCGCCCCTATGAATTTGAATCTAGAAGGACTTTCGTGCAATTCCAGTTGAGAAGGGGAAGGGTCGTAGCCGATAGTTTTGTATATTGCCGCCGCGACTTTATCCATTCAGCAAAACCCTGTCCCTGATATAATTTTCTATTTCCTTGGCTTCATCTTCAACAATTTCAATCAAACGCCAATATGATACTATTTCTTCAGTCAAAAGTCCAAGCATTTCTGACAAGGCTTCATCGGGGTCTTCTCCACAAATGATCGCCTTGCTTCTCACTCTTTGAAGGAAGTCATAAGCGGCAGGGGAAACAGTCCATTCAACCTTCGTAGTAGACATAAGGCTGCTCTCCGCACTTCGCTGTGAATTGCATACTCGGTTTATGAAAGTAAAGGCCATACATCCCTTCCCCATCTCCACCTAGCTCCCTGTTCTTGGAGCAATCAATAGTACAATCGTATAAAGACAGGAGTTTTTCAAAACTCATGCCCCTTACTATCTGTGTCTCCAAATACTCTCGATATAGACTTTCCTTGCGCTTATTACGCCAAATTGAATACACGTTGTCAGGTAGATTTGTCAATTCAGCCGCACCTGCTACATCCATCTTCCCAGGTTTAGTTTCTTCATCCTCTCCTTTCCTCGCATGAGCTACAATATTCACGTTTACACCATAGGTTTGTGCAAAATCTTGCCATTCATCCATAAAATTTTTCTGTGCGGCATAGTCTTTCGGGTCAATCCCGCACTTCATGAGGCTATCTATCACAAAAAAAGTAACTTTATGGACTGCTCGCGCCCGATTGAAGGTTCTTTTAAGCACAGGAAGGGAACCAATACCAGTTTTGTCGTAGATGAAGACCCTTTTACCCAACCACTCCATGCATTTTTCGATTTCATCCACGGTAGGGTTATCTGTTCCCAGGGCTTGCCGCACCATCCGGTACAGGTTTTTGATAGCTGGCATTTCGAAAGAGGCAATAGCCGACTTCACACCGCACACAGCCTGATCCAAGATGAACTGGTTGAGAAGAATCGACTTCCCATGACCGTTGTACCCTGTCCACAAAGAAGTTTCCCCAGGTATCCACATAAATGGAAGTTTAGATATACGGAATTTTGTACCTGTTATGTCTTCAGGCTTTGGGTGGAACTTCCTTGTCACCCCCTCCGTGAAATCGCTAGCGGGTCTGAGCCTCAAATCCTCTTGGAGTTCTTCTGTCATTTCACAAAATCCTCGAATGTAGCCTGAACTTCATCCAACCACCGTTCTTGGTTGAGCCATGTAGCCGCATGAGGGAGGAAATCCTTTTTGCCAAGATGGTTAGGACTGGTTAACTGATTCTTAACCGAGTCAAGGATGTACTGCTGAACGTCATATTTAAATTTTTTCTTAGTTATCTTTTCCCACGCTTTATTGGCATTACATTTGCAATCCTTCCTAGGGTACAATAACCAAAATTCTTCAAACCGGCTTTGAGGGATTATCCCTTCCAAGGCCAGATTTTCAGAAGAAGGATTTTTTTCTTTATATTCTTTTTTATTTAAAGACATTCTTTTAGATAGGCAGGATTCTGCCACCCCCTCCGGCAGGATTCTGCCGGTGATCCCTGACTCCATCCAGAGATGAAAAGGGAAAAAATACAGGTTAGGTAATCTCTGCTCCCGGCGTATTTGCTTTTCTATGAGGCCGTGTTTTTCAAGCTCGTCTAAATATGTTCTAATTTGTCTCTCGCATAAGCCAACTTCTTTGGAGAGAGTTTCGATTTTTGGGTAAACCTCTGGACCCATGTTGGCATATTGAGCTAGTCGGGCGTATAATAGCTTAGCTCCGTTAGAAACTTCTTTCCTAGAAAGTAACCAGTTAGGCACCATCGACCCACAAAATAGACCATGAGGATTTATATATCCGCTTATATTCATTTTAATATCCTGTTATCAGTTGTTAATGTTTACTTGATACCTTTTTTCTCTTTCTCTTTCCGCTGCATTTCCTCATACCTGATAAGAAATTCCTTAATTGCCAGCCTCACCACTTCCGCGATAGGCACTTTATGCTTGATTGCTATCCTCCTTAAGGCATCTTTAGTGTCTATTGTTTCATAAAAGGTAGTGCATTCGGTTAGTAATTGTTTACTAGGATGAATTAGTTTCTGAACCAAAGCCATGTCTCTCTCCTTCCTTGAATTTGTGCCCTGACCGTAGCCATTCGTCATTCAATCTCTTAACTTCGTCTAAGAAACGCTGGGGGACATTCTTTTTCTGGTCCACCCTGGAATGGCACCCCCTAGCTGAGAAGCCGCAAAGGGGGACAGTATCATAATCGCTGCATTTTGTCGCCATTCCCCCAGTGTAGATATGATGTGCCTCTATAGAACTACCTTCCCAATAGCAGAGCAGACACCTGTGTGATCTTACAAATTTCAAATACTCAGCATCTCTCGTTGGGATTGATTTTAAACATTGTCTCACCGGCATCTGCCTCGATAGATATAAGCCTCTCGACTATTGTTTGTGTTTTATCCAGTAATCTTCTTGAGTGCATCACCTTATGGGAACCTTCAGCCTCGATGTAAGTATTTAACAGTTTTATGGCGTCCATTACCAAATCGTATCTCGTCTTCATAGTTTGAATTCCTTGCGCAACCAATCCCTTTCTGCTTTGATTTCAGTTATTAATTCATTCAGGCTGAAAATATGCTTACGGTTAACCTTCATTTCAAGCACTCTTTGGAGGCAAGAGTAAAGGGAAGCATAGAATTTGAAGGGGATAAGGGTAGGTGTAATCTCATCCCCATGTTTCATGTCTACCCAGTGGCACAAATCAGCAGTGCCATCCTCATTGCCCCTCACCGTTACCGTTTCACTGCCTATCTTGATTTCTACTTGCATAAGATTTCCAAAAGCTCCTTGATGGATACCCGTTCTTTCCACCATTTTTTCTGAGAAGGGAGACATTTGCTTTCGTGGTCTTCATAGAACTTACATTTGACCGGCCCACCCTGTAAGACCTTCACATTGTCAGGGTGTGCGCAAGCTTTAAGCAACCCAGGGAAAGCAAAATAATGACAAGAGCAGCATTTAGGCTTCAGGCTCTCCATGATCTTCGTCCTCATCTAGCCAGAGGCCACAGTTAGGGCAAGCATACCCAGGGTCATTATCTTCATCCAGCCAGAGCATAGTTCCTCCGCATTCAGGACAGTTCATTTCTTTTTACCTTTGCCTTTAGGCTTGTTTTTACTAGCAGATTTGAGAGCTATCGCTATAGCTTGTTTCTGAGGTTTACCAGCAAGCATCTCTTTTTTAATATTCTGACCGATCGTTTTCTTGGAACTCCCTTTCTTGAGTGGCATTTCTTAACCTCACATTTATTTTCTCTTGGTATTCAGGTTCTTGTATATTCCAGGCAACAAGGCAATGCTCGATTCTGTCGAATTCTTCTGATTGCAACCATCTCTCCGGAGTTTCATTGACTATGACGTAAAAGATTTTTTTCGCATGAAGGGTAACAACGTTCTCACCCAAAACGGAATTTTCATATTTGAGCATTCGTTCCATAGTGTCTGAGCGGCAATCCTCGCTACAGCAGACATAGA
>JAHFER010000123.1:4513-5530 GCA_023248365.1 Nitrospirota bacterium | reverse complement strand
CTGGGATATGATGTCCCTGTTAATTATTATAAACTTGAAAATCTGGTGAGACTAACTTTAAACTCGAAGTAGTTGTTCCGAAAATGTCGAGCAGGACATTCGCTTATGAATGAGTTAGCTGCTCATTTCAGGCAGGGAAAGGAGGTGATTTCCAATGAGACGACTGTTCCTCGTGAGTGTTATCGCGAGCTTTCTCGTAGCGGTGGTGTCGATGGCCTGGGCTACGATCAACCTTAACTCGTCGAAGAGTAACATCTATAGGATGGTGTACGACACGAAGGCGGTGACTCCCGCGCAGGCGGCCGCGGTCTTAAAAGAATTAGATAAGATCGGTCCGGAGGCGAATGAGGCGACGTCTCGCCGCGCTTTGAGTACATGGGTGAATGAGGCGACGGTAAGAAAGCTTCTGCAAAAGCAGGGCGTTGACCTCAGCCTAATCAAACAGATTCGCATCATCCCCGCTGGAGAAAGGCGCGGCAGCGAGAAAATCCCGCTGGTTATCATCGTGACGAATCCGGGGGATGTGCCTGCAGCCCTTGCCGTTAGTGATGAAGGGGTGGGGCCTGTGAAGCCAATCAAGAGCACGAAATAGCGGATGGGGGGTCGGGACAATGCCTGGATTCCCGCTGGAGTTTATCCCGTACTGGATACGGGGCGGGAATAACGCACAAAGAACGGCAGGGTTTTCCAACAGGCGTTGAACTTTGACGCCATTGTAAACATTGTAAACAAGGGACAGCGACCATTTACGAATGTTGCTGTCCCGATTTTTTATCTCAATTTGTGAAAAAATAATCCTTCCGCCCTGCCTTTCCCCCTGTCCTTACCTTCAATGCCGGGAATAAAAGGGAACATGGTATTGATTTTTGCCATTTGGCAGTATATAATGACATAAAAAGGGGGCTTTGCCATGGAAACCACATTAGATAAATTCGGTAGGGTGGTGATACCAAAGGAAATCCGTGACATTCTCGGCCTGAAACCAGGGGAAGTGTTAAAGGTAGAGAAATCTGATGA
>JAHFER010000123.1:3045-4503 GCA_023248365.1 Nitrospirota bacterium | reverse complement strand
TAAAACCCTTACGGGAAGAAACCCCAATAAAGGTTAAGGATGGTGTGCTGGTATATGCAGGCACTGCTACAGGCAATATGATAGAGGCTGTGATGGCTCATCGTGAGGAACGCCTAAGGAAAGTGTCTTCCCCGGGGAGAAAATGAAAATCCTCTTTGACACCTCTGTTCTTGTGGCCGCAATTGTTGAACCGCATCCCCTGCATGCTCCTGCTTTCACATGGCTTAAACGTGCAAGGGCAAAAGAGTTCGATATGCTTATTGCCGGTCATACGCTGGCTGAACTTTATGCTGTTTTGACAACACTGCCCATACGCCCAAAGATTACGCCTGGGATAGTCAGGCATCTTATCCACAGTGATATTGAAACCATAGCAAAGATTATTTCCCTTCCGCCTTCGGACTATAGCTCTATCATCAAGCGAATAGCTGATCTGGGACTATCTGGAGGAGTGATTTATGATGCTATTATAGCTAAAGTAGCCCAAAAATCCGGTGTTGACCACATTTTAACATTCAATATTGACGACTTTATACGTGTATGGCCCGAGGGTGCAGACCATATCATCGTACCATAAGTAACACAGCAATGAATTTGTGAACATCCGATGAGATGAGAGGGTCTTGGATCTTGACTTTTGATAAAAGACTGCTCGTAATGGCAAATAACATGTTAAAATAGGAAGGTTAATTGATTGAGCAAAATAGGTCAAATTCAAGCGCTTGTTCGCAATGGATTATTTTACCTGACAGAACATGCTGATGATGAGGCAGGTATTGACGGTTTTGACATCTATGACGTTGAACATGGTATTTTGAGCGGTAAAATTCGTAGAACTTGGCCCAGAGAAGGCAAATATGAAATAGTTGGTGTTTCTTTAGATAGGCGGCCGATTGGCATAGTGTGTCGCATAACTGGAACTGGGAAAGTAAGGGTAATAACTGTTTATGAAGACAAACCAAAAGGTAAATGAAAGGAGGAATTGAATTGGGATTTTGGGAAGGAGAGCAATGCGAATATTGTAATGGTCTAATTGTTGAAAAAATAATTGACCTGCCCAGAAAAGTAGGAAATAATTATGTTCTTATCAGGAATGTGCCGGTTGGTGTATGCAAAAAGTGCGGTACTAAATATTATGCAGCCAATATCCTTAAGACCATAGAATCAATTGTTTGTGGTAGAAGAAAAGCAGAGAGCAAGATCCCTATGGCCGTGTATTCTCTTTAAGAGAAAAGCGACTCAAATATATTTGATTATTGATTGCCCGCACCAACGGCTAACACGTTGCAAAAGACTTACGTCCAAACCTCTCGGGCTTCTTTTGCAACAGAACCGTTATCTGCTCACTGCGGCAACCTAAATTCAATCCTTCATCGTCTCTTCAATTGTTATCATGACAGACTCTGCGAGTGCCGTCAGGTCATATCCACCCTCAAGGGCAAAGATAACTGGGATTCT
>JAHFER010000123.1:0-3035 GCA_023248365.1 Nitrospirota bacterium | reverse complement strand
AACGGAACCGTTATCTGCTCACTGCAGGCAAGGGAGGAGATAGGACATGAAAACTGATTTGCTTTTTCCATCTAATGAGTTATCCGGGAAAATAATTTTCGCCGTTATTGTTACATTTTGGCTATTAATCATTGCAGCCCCAAGTTTTGCCTTATCGAAAGATTATAGACTAACTCTCCAGGGGCTAAAAGAAACTTATGTATATGCCTCCAGATGTAATGATACTGGTTCAACAGAAGATTCTATGCTAAAGACTCGTGCAGAGTTGCGATTAAGACAGGCAGGACTCAAAATTTTAACTGAAGATAACTGGACCATGGCAAATGGCAAACCACAATTGTATATTTTCGTCTGTAAACGTATAGGTATGATAGAAATGGCATTAAAACAAGAAGTTCTTTTGGCAAGACAACAAAAAGTGAAGACGTAGATTCAAACGTGGAGTATTGCCTCACACGGTGACGTAAATGATTCAAAAGCTGAAGACATTATTAGCAGTTTTTTTGATGAATTTATAAATGATTATCTATCTGTTAACAAGAAGTAGATAAATTTAATGGAATTAATTTGCACAATAAAACTAAAGAAGATTTATGTTAAGAGCGTATTGACCCACACCGACAGATAACATGGCTAAAAAGACGGATGTCCAAACCTCAGCGGCTTCTTTTCCGCCAGGCCCCATATTGAATTTGAGAGACCGACACATGATAGAATTCATTCAGGCCAACACTAAAGAATATCTTGAACATACCCGAGAATTGTTCAGAGAATATGCCGCTTCACTGGATTTTAACTTATGCTTTCAGGATTTTGAAAATGAGTTTGCCTATCTTCCTGGAAAATATGCGCCACCCCATGGGTCTTTGCTTTTGGCCGTCAATGGAACCCGGATAGCTGGCTGTGTGGCCTTACGGAAGATCGTTGACGATATATGTGAAATGAAAAGACTTATGGAGATATAGGACATTAATATTGCAGGACACAATAATGGATAAGGTTCATGTCATAGTCAACCCTGTCTCTGCAAAGGGACAGACAGGGAAGAGATGGGAACACATCAGGGAAGTCATCAAGACCTATTTCAGGGAATTCCGGTATATCTTTACGGAAAAACCAAAACAGGCCACGGAGATTTCGCGGGAACTCCTCCATGAGGGGTATGATTTCATCATCGGCGTCGGCGGCGATGGCACACTTAACGAGATAGCGAGCGGCTTCTTCAAGCCGGCAACCACAGAGATAATTAATGAAGACGCCTGTCTTGGGATGATCCCATCTGGAACAGGGTCAGATTTTGTCAGGTTTATGAAAATACCTCGGGATTTACGCAAATCTATTGAATGGCTGAAGAATGCGCAAAAGCAAAAGATGGATATCGGCATGATCACTTCAGCAGGCGACGGGATTAATCGGGAACAAAAGTTTTTTATCAATGTGGCAGACTTCGGTCTCGGGGCCGAAGTGGTAAAACGGATCTCTTCAGTCCCCTCTCTCCAGAGAGGGCCCCTGTCATACTATCAGGGGTTTATATCCACCCTGCTCCGGTACAGCAGCAAATGGTTTCGGATCGTAGTTGACGACAATGAAACGTTAGAGGGCAATTTCCTGATCGGCGCAATCGCGAATGGCGGGATATTTGGCGGAGGCATGATCATAGCTCCTGATGCACAAATCAACGATGGTTATTTTGACGTTGTACTGATCGAGGACATGAATAAAATGGAAGTCATCTGGAATTCCCGCCGCCTTTACACCGGCACTATAAACAAACACAGTAAGGTGCGCACCATCCGTGCAAAAAAAGTCAGTATACTGTCAAGGGGCGGTGTTCCCATTGAATATGACGGAGAAGCGGGCGGTGTCCTTCCAGCAGAATTTGCAATCCTGCCTCAGGCGATAAGCCTGCGAATCCGGTGATAAAACCATATCACATCATACTGCTATTTTACATACTCAAGGAAGCCTTTGAATATATGGTTGAGTATGTAAACCTCAGACACATGAAGAAATATGGCCTTTCCATACCGCCCGAATTTGAAGGTCAGATAGATATAGACATCTTGAAGAAAACGCAGGACTACGAGACCGAAAAAACACGCTTCAGTTTCATCTCATCAGCCTTTGGCAATATTGCTACAATAGTATTCTTCTTTGGCGGTCTCCTTGATATCTACAACTCGTTGATAACATCCTTGAGCCTTCCATTTATCATCTCAGGATGGCTCTTTTTCATGTTTTTATCCTTTGCCAGTGAATTTCTATCCATACCTTTCAGCCTTTACAGCACATTCAGGATAGAGAACAAATATGGCTTCAACACCATGACTTTCAGACTCTGGATAAGTGACTTTATAAGATCAATTATCATTTCGACAATCATTCTGTCATTGGTAATAATCACTGGCCTTTACATAATCCAGTCGAGCCCTCAATACTGGTGGCTCATGATATGGGGCTTTCTCCTGATATTCAGTACATTCATGATGTACATATCCCCCTATGTGATTGAGCCTCTCTTCAACAAATTCACGCCCGTTGACAATGAGACACTCAAAAAAAGAATCATCAACCTGACAGAAAAAGTCGGCATCCATGCAAGCAGGATACTCAAGATTGACGCATCAAAAAGGAGCAGGCACACAAATGCCTACTTTACGGGCATTGGAAAGACAAAGAGGATAGTGCTCTATGACACCCTCCTTCAGGGCATGAGCCATGACGAGATAATATCTGTCCTTGCCCATGAAATCGGACACTGGAAGAAAAAACACCTGCTGAAGACAATCGTAGCATTAGAGACATTTTCTTTCATAAGCCTTTATATCTCTTACAGGCTTGTCCAGAGTGATTTGCTCACAAAACTATTTAATATTACCACAGAGACTCTCTTTGCAAAATTTGTAATCATCGTCTTTTTGTCAGGCATCCTCTCTCTCACATTTAAGCCAATAGCTGCTTATTTCTCAAGGAGGCATGAAAGAGAGGCTGACAGGGCATCATACGAGCTTACCAAAAACAGTGATAACATGGTC
>JAHFER010000122.1 GCA_023248365.1 Nitrospirota bacterium | reverse complement strand
TATCTGAATTAATAAAAGGTGTGAAATTAAATAGTGCGGCCGGTGACATTGATGTTGATATAACCGGTGTTGCCTGTGATTCCAGAAACGTAGCCCCTGGCACACTATTCGTTGCTATTAAAGGTTTTCAGACTGACGGACATATGTTTATAAAAGATGCAATAGCTAAAGGGGCTGCGGCGCTTCTCATAGAAGATAGTGTCAGTGTCACAAATACAGCGATACCTGTGCTGACTGTCTCAGACAGCAGGGAGGCGATAGCTCATGTTGCAAGTAATTTCTACGGAAATCCATCAAAAGATCTGAGATTAATTGGAGTGACCGGAACTAACGGGAAAACTACTACCACGCACCTGATAAAGGCGATACTTGAGGCCGCTGATTATAAGGCAGGGCTGATAGGAACCATCTCTTACTCAACAGGGGATACAGTGTCTTCAGCAAGCCATACTACCCCTGAGGCATTGGAGTTTCACAAACTTCTTCGGGAGATGATTAATAATGGCTGTAAGTTTGCAGTATCAGAAATATCTTCTCATGCCTTATCCCTGAAACGGGTTCTTGGCGCTGAGTTCGGGGTTGCTGTATTTACAAATCTTACACAGGATCATCTGGATTTTCATTCAGATATGGAAGATTATTTTCAGGCAAAGGCCGCATTGTTCTCAGGTCTGGGACCGGATAAAAGGGCGGTAATAAATATAGATGACCCTTATGGAAAGCGGCTGACGGACATGATCCGGTGTCGTGTATATTCATATGGCATTAAAAACGGGGCTGACATAAAGGCTGAGGATATCAATCTGACAATCGCCGGAATAGAATTCAATGCTGTTACACCGGCAGGAAAAATCTCCATAAAGTCCAGCCTTGTAGGTATCTTCAATGTCTACAATATACTTGCCGCAATTGGAGCGGCAATTTCCTGTAATATTTCTCTGGAAAATATCTCAACTGGCATATCCGCCCTTTGCTCTGTACCTGGCAGATTTGAAAGGCTTGACAGCGGAAAGGGGTTTCATGTTGTTGTAGATTACGCGCATACGGAAAATGCCCTGAGATTACTGCTTGAGGCAGCCTCCCAATTCACCCCACGCAGGATTATCACTGTATTTGGCTGCGGCGGAGACCGTGACAGGGGGAAAAGGCCGCTGATGGGAAAAGCAGCCATAGAACTGAGCGACTATGTAATCATAACATCTGATAACCCCCGTTCAGAAGACCCGCAAAAGATTATAGAAGAAGTTGAGGCCGGCATAAAAGAAACAATAAAGAAAGGCAGTCATAAGGCATCAGAATACAGGGTAATTCCTGACAGAAGGACTGCCATAGAAGAGGCTGTTAATATGGCAGAAACAGGTGACCTCGTGGTTATCGCAGGAAAGGGTCATGAGAATTATCAGATTATTGGGAATAAAAAGATTCATTTCGATGATAAGGAAGAAGCTATAGGAGCGATAAAGAAACGAAAAATATAATAAAACACAGCGACACGGAGGCACAGAGAGGTAAATCCAAATATCAAAATTCAAAGTTCAAATGAATGTCAAATAACTAAATGTAAAAATATTTGAACTTTTTCTTTTTGAACTTTATTTGATATTTGAGCTTTGTCATTTGTCATTATTTTTCTCTGTGTCTCAGTGCCTCTGTGGTTATATTTTTTTAAGGAAGGCAGGAACAAGCGGTAATGTTAACTATTGAAGAAATAATAAAGGCGACGGGTGGAAAGCTGTATTCAGGAGACAGTAAGCATTCCATCTCAGGGGTATCAATTGATTCCCGTACAATAAAAGAGGGCGAGTTATTCTTCGCCATCAAAGGGGATAATTTTGACGGCCACGATTTCATAAATGATGTGATAAAAAAAGGAGCTGCAGGTCTGATAGTTCAGGAAGGACATCCCTTGATTGGTTCAATAATATCCGGTGACAATGGAGCTAAAGCTGTACTCACTGTAAACAATACGATTGTCGCACTTCAGGAGACCGCAGGATATTACAGGAATAAATTCCCTATTCCTGTCATTGGGATTACAGGAAGCAATGGAAAGACTACAACAAAAGAGATGTTATGGAATATTCTGAGCACCAGGTTTTCTGTTTTAAAAAATGAAGGTAATTTTAATAACCACATAGGCGTCCCTCTGACACTGCTCAGGCTCAATCCTTCGCATCATATGGCAGTCATTGAGATGGGAATCAGCGCTAAAGGAGAGCTTACACGTCTATGTCAGATTGCAAATCCCACTTCTGCTGTTATTACCAATATCGGGCCTACACATCTTGAGAAACTTGGCAGGATAGAAAATGTAGCAGAGGCAAAGGGAGAGATCCTTGATTTTATTAAATCTGACGGTGTGTGTGTACTGAACATGGATGATACATACTTTGACGTATTTAAGGCAAAGTCTGTGGGAAAGATCGTGAGTTTCGGCATGTCGTCTCAATCGGATGTCTATACAGAATATTCAGATATTTCGCCTAACTGGAAATCTTTAGATAACACCACGTTCAAGTTAATATGTCCTCTTGGAAAAACTGAGGTTAAGATAAATGTAATAGGTGTGCATAACCTGTATAATGCCTTATGCGCAGCCGCAGCAGCGTATGCAGTCGGGGCACAGCTTGATGATATAAAACATGGGCTTGAAAAATTTACCCCTGTGAAGATGAGGAGTACGATAGAGAAGATCGGGGGAATATTTATAATAAATGACACATATAATGCAAACCCGGCTTCAATGGTTGCTGCCATTGACATGTTAAAGAATATCAAAGAGGGAAAACAGAAGTTCGTCGTGCTGGGTGACATGTTGGAACTCGGGGAGAATACCGCGAGGGCGCATCATGATCTGGGGATATATATTGGCAATGCAGGCATTGACGGATTAATCGCAGTGGGAGAATTTGCTGAGTATATTGCAGATGGTGCAGTTGAGGCAGGCATGAGTGAGAACAGGGTTATTACATTCAATGACTATGCACATACCCTTGAGACGATAAAACAGTGGCTGAACAAGGGAGATGTTTTATTAGTAAAAGGCTCACGAGGCATGAAGATGGAAAGGATAGTAGAGGGTCTCAAAGAGAGCCTTAATTGACGCTGAAATTTGGATTAGTTAAATGATCTATCATCTTTTATATTCACTGCACGAGTACAACTCGTTTTTCAATGTCTTCAGATATATTACTCTGAGGACTATTTATGCGATGCTGACTGCATTGATATTATGCTTTATGGTCGGCCCGTATATGATAGAATTCCTGAAGAAATACCAGATAGGACAGTACATACGGGATGAGGGGCCGAGTCACCATCTGGCTAAAAAGGGGACACCGACAATGGGCGGTGTACTTATTATAACGGTGGTCTTATTTGCCACACTTGCCTGGGCAGACCTGAAAGACATATATGTATGGCTCGTACTGTTTGTACTTGTAGGTTTTGGTATTATAGGTTTCCTTGACGATTACCTGAAGGTGGTCAGGAAAAAAAATGACGGGCTTGCAGGCAGGTATAAATTTACTCTCCAGATCGTAGTGGCCTCCATAATAGCCGCTGTACTCTACTCACTTCCTGCATACTCAACAAAGCTGAGTGTACCATTTTTAAAGAATATTCATCCGGACCTTGGATGGTTCTACATAATATTTGTAATCTTTATAATAGTCGGAACCTCCAATGCAGTAAATCTTACCGATGGGCTGGATGGTCTTGCCATAGGCCCTGTAATTGTATCCACACTTGTATTCATAATTATCACCTATGCAGCAGGAAATGCAAAGATCTCAACCTATCTTCTTATACCATTTATTAATGGTTCAGGGGAACTGGCGGTACTCTGCGGTGCAGTATTTGGCGCAAGTCTCGGTTTCCTGTGGTTTAACACATACCCTGCATCAGTATTTATGGGAGATGTAGGCTCCCTGCCGCTTGGGGCCTTGTTAGGTTCTGTAGCAGTAATATCAAAACATGAACTTCTGCTGGTGATAGTAGGCGGGATCTTTGTTCTTGAGACAGTGTCTGTCATAACCCAGGTGGCATCATATAAGATAAGCGGGACAAGGATATTCTTAATGGCCCCCCTTCATCATCATTATGAATTAAAGGGATGGCAGGAACCAAAGATAATCGTAAGATTCTGGATTATTGCTATTATATTGGGATTGGTGGCTTTGAGTACATTGAAGCTGAGGTAGAACAGAATACAACACAGAGACACTGAGGCACAGAGAGGTAAAACCAAAGTTAAAATGAATGTAAAAATATTTGAACTTTATTTGATATTTGAGCTTTGTCATTTGTCATTATTTTTCTCTGTGTCTCAGTGCCTCTGTGGTTATACTCGACAGAGATACTGGAATTATAAGTAAAAGGAAGTGAGTATGCTTAATTTAAAAGATAAAAAGGTTTTAGTCGTAGGCCTCGGTAAAAGCGGGATTGCGGCTTCGCATCTGCTGCTGCGTAATGGCGCCATCGTTACTGCTACAGACAGCAGGCAGTTTGATGTCTTGCCGCAAGCAGCACAAGAATTAGTAAATAGCGGTGTAACTATTGAGGCCGGAAAACACACTCCTGAAACCTTTTTATTATCAGACCTGATAGTCCTGAGTCCGGGAGTTCCGGCAGATATATCAGAGCTTAAAAAGGCAAAAGAACGTGGTGTCAGGATTATAGGAGAGGTCGAGCTTGCATATCAATTACTAAATAATATTCCTTTGATAGCAGTTACAGGCTCAAATGGGAAATCTACAACAACAACTCTGATAGGTGAAATGATTAAGGCCAAAGGCGATAGTGTATTTATCGGCGGAAATCTTGGAACCCCGCTCTCTGAATATGTTCTGTCAGGCAGTAAATCCGGCTGTGTTGTGGCTGAACTGAGCAGTTTTCAATTAGAGACTATAGAAGAGTTCAGGCCTTTTATATCTGTGTTACTTAATATATCGCCGGATCATTTAGACAGATACCACAGCATGAAGGAATATGAGGATGCAAAATTCAGGGTTTTTGAAAATCAGAAAAAGGGTGATTTTGCAATTATAAATGGAGATGAATACTGGAGTGCAGACATTACAAAAAAGATCAAAGGAGATGTTGTAACATTCAGCAGAAAAAGAATGATTGAGAATGGAATCTGCCTTGAAAATGGATGCGTTATTTCGACAATAGAAAATCACTCAGGAAAGATATGTGAAATATCTCAGATACGGATAAAGGGTGTTCATAATCTTGAGAACTCCATGGCCGCTGCTGCTGCATCACTATTATGGGGTTGCAGTCCGGAGATGGTTGCACACACTTTAAGGGAGTTTAAAGGTCTTGAGCACAGGCTTGAATTTGTAAGAGAGGTAAACGGTGTAAAATACTTAAATGATTCAAAGGGGACTAATGTCGGCGCTGTAATAAAATCGCTTGAAGGATTTAGTGAACCGGTATTGTTAATAGCCGGCGGCAGGGACAAAGGAAGTGATTTCTCGCCGCTAAGACCTCTTATTAAATTAAAGGTAAAGAAGCTGATACTTATAGGAGAGGCCAGAGAAAAAATAAGAGCGGCTTTAGGTGATCTTACCTCTACTGTGTATGCGGACTCGCTTGAAGATGCGGTTCAGATTGCAGAAAGGGAAGCAGTAAAAGGAGAT
>JAHFER010000121.1 GCA_023248365.1 Nitrospirota bacterium | reverse complement strand
CAACTGCGCCGCCAATAAGCATCGCAATCCTGTAACCTGTAACAAACACTGCTGCACCTAAGCCCCGTTCCTCTTGCTTTAGTATATCTGTACGATAGGCATCTGCAACAATATCCTGGGATGCAGAGGCAAAGGCAATCATAAGAGCAATAACACCAATAAGCCATAATGATTCTTTGGGCGAATTAAGACTCAATACAGCAATACCAATCATAATCAGAATCTGAGTGATAATAAGCCAGCCCCTTCGTCTTCCAAGCAAGGGCGGGACATACCTGTCCATAAGAGGAGACCAGAGAAACTTCATTGTATACGGCAGGCCCACAAGTGCAAATATGCCAATCGCCTTTATATCCACACCATCCACAGCCATCCAGGCCTGCAGAGTGGAGGATGTAAGGACAAGCGGTAATCCCGATGAAAAGCCCAGGAATAATAATATGGAGATATTACGGCTGCGGAATATCTTTAAATATTGAGAGAGAGATAACTGCATATTGTCTTTCATGTGAAGTTATCATAAACTACTACATGTAATCAAATAATAAATCATTAACATGTCATTCCCACGAAAGTGGGAATGACGGTTCGGAATTTTTCGGATGGAACAGTTAATCAATCCCGGCAAATGGACTATTGAAGAATTAGACCGCATTATCAATGAAGCATCTGAAATAAAGGAGGCTGGAAAAAGGATAGAATTTCTTTCCAGAATCTTTCTCAATGTCAGTTATGAAGGATCTACTTTAATTGGAAATTTAACAACGCCGGAAGTCTTTGTAATCAATCTGGAGAAGGTGGACTGCTTTACACTTATTGATTATGTTGAGGCGATGCGTCTTTCAAGCTCCATTTCCGGATTTACAGAAAATCTTAGAAGGATCAGATACCATTCAGGAAATGTCTCTTATGAAAGCAGGAATCATTTCTTTACAGACTGGATCGAAAACAATTCAGAGTTCGTTGAGGATATCACAGATTTGATTGGTGAATACCGGACAATACACATCATTAAAAAATTAAACTGTAAGAAAGATGGGACATACATTATTCAGGGGATTAAGTCCATCGAGAGGGAGATTAAATATATCCCTGCAAGTGCTATTGATGAGGTTGTTACAGAAAGGCTCATGACCGGAGACTATGTGGGGATTTATTCTGATGAAGAGGGATTAGATGTTTCTCATGTTGGAATTATTATCAGGACAGAAGATATTATTTATATTCGTCATGCGTCATCCAGGTCAAACGCCAGGAAGGTCATAGATGAAGATTTCATGGGCTATATAGCTAACAAGCCGGGTGTAATTATATTACGTCCTAATCAAATATCTTCACAGGAAGGCGGCCTTTGAATTCTGTCTTACCTGTCAGGCAATTGATCACAGCCCTCTGGGTCTGTTCATTCTTATCATAAGCTGCAATAAGTATATCCGCCTCTTTAAAGTATCTCAGAACATAGGGACTACCAAAAGAGATTACAACAGACCTGCCTGAACTTTTAATCATCTCTATAAGCTGGTCTTTTTCCATATCATCAATGCCTGATCTGCCCTTCCATGCGGCAGTTTCAGAGAAGATGACGAAGATGGCGGTGTCAAATCCCCCTTGCCCCCCCTTTAGAAAAGGGGGGATGGGGGGATTTGTGATATTCTTAAACTTATCCTCCCACACCGAAGGTTCATAAAACTTATCCTCCCCTGCAATAATCAGGTGCGCATCTCCAAAATTAACAGGCAGCAAACCATGTTCACCTTTCACAAGGGTTACAGACATCTCTGTAATACGCTCTGAAAGGTGATTGTTTTTTATGTAATCAACCTCTGCCCTCTTAATATCCCTGAGACCTTTCTTTACTTTCAAAATACGCTCAACAGCAGTATATATAATCCCTTCATCAATCATCTTTGATCTTATTCCATCTTCAAGTTGTTGAACCATTAAGTCAGGATCTGCCGGATGGAGAAGTATATCAACGCCTGCGTTCATACATCGTGCCGGCAGATTATCAAAACCAGCCAATGCTGACATATTCAGGGCATCAGTAATTATCAGCCCCTCAAAGCATAGTTCTTTTCTCAACAAATCTCTCAGTATCTTCCCTGAAAAACTTGCAGGTACAGAATCAATGGCCGGAACAGAGAGATGCCCGATCATTATACTCCTACACCCTGCCCTGACAGCCTGCACAAACGGAACAATATCTGCCATCATCAGTTCATCATAAGACTTTGTGATTACAGGAAGCGCAATATGAGAATCTGTTGAGGTATCGCCGTGACCGGGAAAATGCTTGGCACAGGATATAAGGCATGAATCCTCCAGTGCCTTTATATACTCAGCGCCAAACCATGATACATCTTCAGGATTATCAGCAAAGGCCCTTGTACATATAATGGGATTATCAGGATTGGAATTTATGTCTAATACCGGAATAAATAGCATGTTAATCCCAACTTCTATGGCCTCAAGGGCAACAGCCTTTACTGCATCTCTCATAATACTGACATCTTCCGGATTAAATTTATTAACCGCTGCACTGACCGCCATCTGACATGGAAAAACTGTACAGCCCTGAAACTGCTGTCCCACACCACGTTCTATGTCTGAGGCAATAAATAATGGAATCTCTGATAAAGACTGGAGTTCTGCAATAAACGCCTTTACGCTATCCCTCTCTCCTCCAAAGACGATAAACCCGCCAATCCCTTTTCTGACAAGCTCAAAGATCCTTTCCCTGTATACTTCTGAATGTATATCCTGCCCATTAAGTCTCTGGATGATGAGCTGGTATAGTTTTCTTTGCAGGGTATCCATCAGAAAATCCCCGAACCAAAAGTATAATTCAACCCGCCTGTATCAGTGTCATAATATACTATATGAATACCACTATCACTATCAGTCATTATTGAAGCAAACACCCCTGCATTATCGAATTCATCCGATATATACGTCTTCCAGTTATCTCCAATTCCGTCACTATTACCTTCACCGGTAACACTGTCTATATTGTCTATTGTACAGTCAGAGTCACAGACCGCATATTTTAATACACTCAAACCCGGGGAATAACGGTAATAGACTATGTACATCTTTTCATCAGCGCCAATTGTAAGAGCCGAATAAACCCCTGCCGTGTCATATTTATCAACCGCAGTCTTTACCCAATCACCACTTTTATTAGTCGCATACATCAGATCGCCTAAAGTTTCATTAAAATAGCTGACATGGGCATCTCCATTTTTATCTGTTTTGATTGAAGTAAACAGACCCGTTGAATCCTTTGTGCCATCAGCATTCGCCTTACCCTCGTCAATTGTCTCTATTGTCCAGTTATCTGCAAGACCGTCCCCGTTTTTATCATCTATGCAATCGCTCTCACATACGGCAACCTTAAGATCACCGCCATTTGCATTAGCGCCCCTGTTATAGTAACTGATATATTTCTTCGTCCCTGTATTGGCTGCTGCAATTGAAGAATATTTCCCAAGGTCAATATCTGTAATTTTATCAATGAAAATTTTATTCCAGTTATCAGCAAGACCATTAACATCTTTATCATCCGTGCAATCCTTACTGCAATACGCATACTTAAGTGAAGTCGTTTCAATATCCTGATAACTTATATTAAGTCCGCCATCTGCATCCACAGCCAGAGACACATATGAAAATCCTACAGTTGCACTCTTTTCAACAGTGGCAAAAGTCCAGTTCTCCGGCACAATACAGTTATTGCTGCAGGTAGCATATTTCAGTAGTTTGTTCTCCATGTCATCACATACAATATGCAAATGTCCCGATGAGTCTGCAGCCATAGATGAGCATCCTCCTATATTACCGCTTTCATCTATAATTGCGGTCCTCCACTTTCCGGTACTGTTTTCAGCATATCTAAGATCCCTTCCGCCGATATAACTCACATGGAGATTACCGGACGGATCTCTGATAACAGAATTATATCTTCCTGCCTCTCCGGAACTGGTTACACTTACATTTTTCCAATTGTTAGTATCTGTACAATTGCCGGCACATACAGCATATCTGACTGCCTTATTCGTACTATCAAAATAACTTATATGAAGCTTGTTATCAGAACCTACGGCAATGCGGTTGTACAGACCCGTAATTCCATTATGATCTAATATTGCAATAACCCATAAACCGGATATATTGGAAGCATATTTAAGCCCGGGACTCAGACCATCATAGTATGCAATGTGAACACTGCCTCCTGCATCAACCGCAATCGAGAGATAATGTACAACACTACTATTCATATCCACATCAACTGATACCCATACCCCGGAAGCATTTGTAGCATATTTAAGCCCGCCTGTTGGTGTATTAGTTGGTGTATTATCATAATATGCAATATGCGCCTTATTATCAGAATCCAGTGAGAGGGCATTAAAAACACCTGTGTTGCTATCCACAGTTACCGGAGAACTCCACACCCCTTTACTATCACGTGTAATATATTTTATTGCATTGTTTGTATTATCAAAATATGCTATATGGACACTCCCGTCTGACCCTGATTTAATAGTGCTATATATCCCGACATCATCACCGGTATTGTCTGCATCCGCAAGTACCCAGTTACCTTGATCATCACATGCAGAAACACAGGATGCATATTTAAGCGCTTGTTTTGCACTATCATAGTAACTTATGTTAATTCCTCCTGGTCCCTGTGTAATATCGGTAAACCCGCTGATAGAACCCGCCCCGTCTACTGTTGTATATATCCATGAACCGGATGAATTTGTTGCATAAATAAGATTATTGTTCGTATCAATATAACTGAGAAGGACACTTCCATCCGGTGCTATAAACGTACCGGTAGAGGAACCGCCTGAAACTATTGATGCATCTTTTATATTTTCAATTGCCCAGCCGGTTGAATCGAACATCGCAGAGTAGAGTTCATTATCCCCATATACTATTTCAGGATTCCCATTGTTATCAATAAATAAGGAATGACTGTTAAGGCCATTTTCAAAATCACTCTTCGCATCAATTGATTCTTTTTTCCACTCTGCAATCTGGCCTGAGACAACAAGGACACTGGCATTTGAGGCATCCGATATTTTCCCTCCCAGGTCTTTAATCCAGACACGTATGGTCTTTATTCCATCTCCTGAAGGTAAATCAAATGGAATTACATTATCAAAAGATGTCCCTGCCGAAGAAATGGTTATCCAGTTGGCAGGCACCAGAGAATCCTCAGACAATATAGAATATCCCGCAATACCAATATCATCACTGCCTCTAATCCTGACATTTACAGTAACGACGCCCGATGGAATACTTCTGAGCAGGCACGGAACGCTGTTTCCACCTTTTTTACACATGGAATTTGTCTCTATAGAAACCCCTGTGATTTTAGGAGCCTCTTTATCAACTAATCCCTGATTACCACAACCATTGGTTAATAAAATAAAAATGAGGAGTATAAGATAGTACATTAGATTATTTTAAGTTATAAAGGCATCTAAAGTAAAGATGAGGATTTGAAATCATTGGTTCCAACCTGCCCTGCAATGACAAAAATACTCACCTGTGCTAATATATGTAACTTTGTGTTCCTGGAAAAAGGTTAAAATAAATGTTTGACATTATAAGAATTTTCATAGCCTTCATCATTA
>JAHFER010000120.1 GCA_023248365.1 Nitrospirota bacterium | reverse complement strand
AGCGATACCCTGGATATAATCTGTTCTAACAATGAAGGACTTTCCGGAGATGGCAATCTAATCTATAAGGCGGCCTTAAAAATAAAAGAATACTCAGGTGTTAAAGCCGGGGCAAGGATTACACTGAACAAGGTTATTCCAATCGGAGCAGGATTGGGAGGCGGGAGCAGTGATGCCGCTGCTGCGCTTTCAGGGTTGAACAAATTATGGGGAACAGGTTTCTCAGTTGGCAGGCTTTCATGCATAGGTAAAGAGCTTGGAAGCGATGTCCCATTTTTCTTAAATGGGCCCGTTGCTATAGGACATGGCAGGGGTGATGAGTTAATCCCCTTAAATGAGTCTGTTGATTTCTGGTTCTTACTCGTTAATCCTGGTATCCATATTTCAACAGCATGGGCCTATAACCAATTTTCCCTGCGTCAATCTTCTATTAAGACCCCTGCGCCGGTATTTCCAGCGTCTAATGATATATGTGATATATGGTTAGGGCCTTTCTCAGAGACAAAATTTGAGTTGACAAAAGAGGGGGAGAGTATTAAAATTCCACTGCCTGAAGGTATAAGAAAAAAAGGAGATAATTATTGGCTATCTCCTTTTAACGACTTTGAGGAGGTGATGACCAGCAAGCACCCTGTGATAAGAGATCTTAAGGAAAAGATGGTTGCCTGTGGGGCAATGTGCTCACTGATGTCTGGAAGTGGGTCAACTGTTTTTGGTATTTTTGTAGAAAGAAGTAGTGCGGAGAGAGCGCAAATGTTGATTCAGGACAATGGATGGAAATCATGGGTTGTAAAGTCTCTCCATAGTCCCCCTTATTCTTAATAATAAATTACCAATCTTAGAGGAGGCGGCCAAATGGAAGTTACAGAAGTTAAAGTGTTTACGGTAGATGAAGAAAGATTAAAAGCATATGTAACAGTAACATTTGATAACGCTTTTATTGTTAGGGATGTTAAGGTTATCAGGGGTAATACAGGCTTATTTGTAGCCATGCCGAGCCGTAAAAGGAAGGACGGTTCGTTTAGGGACATTGCCCACCCTTTAAATAATGAGGCAAGAGAGATGATTGAAGGGGTAATTCTCAAAGAATATGAAAATGAGTTAACGAGGAAGACAATTCAATAACTAAGTAGACGGGAATAAGTTTTTGATTAGTGGTTATTGATTTTTTATTTGGGGCGTCGACAAGCGGTAAGTCACGAGATTTTGGATCTCGCATCCGGAGGTTCGAATCCTCCCGCCCCAGCTATTATTTTCAAAGGGTTCGAGGGGTCAAGGGTCCGAGTGAAAGGCTCACTTGAAGCCTTGAATTCTTTTTGTCATTCCCACGCAAGTGGGAATCCAGAGCATAGGTGGCATTCTGGATTCCCGTTTTCACGGGAATGACGGTTCGGGAATTTTCGGATGAATTGTTTGAATAAATTAAGCAGGAGAAAAGATAAATGCCAAACCGGGAGATGAAAGTATTTACAGGGAATTCCAACAGGGGGCTCGCTGAAGAGATATGTAAGTATATTAATATTCCTCTTGGAGAGGCTGCAGTTAGTACCTTCAGTGACGGCGAGATAATGGTTCAGATTAATGAGAATGTCAGGGGAAATGACATATTTGTCATACAGTCTTTTTCTAATCCGGTTAATAATAATATAATGGAACTTCTTATAATGATGGATGCATTTAAAAGGGCATCTGCATCCAGGATAACAGCCGTTATCCCGTATCTTGGATATGCGCGTCAGGACAGGAAGGTTCAGCCCAGGGTTCCGATAACAGCAAAGCTTGTTGCAGATCTTGTAACCGCTGCGGGCGCTAACCGGGCGCTTACAATGGATTTGCATGTGGGGCAGATTCAGGGCTTTTTCAATATTCCTGTTGATAATCTCTATGCTACTCCTGTAATATTGGAATATCTTACGGGAAAGGATTTAAAAGACCTTGTAGTTGTGTCACCTGATGCAGGCGGAGTGGAGAGGGCAAGGGTATTTGCCAAGAAGCTTAAGGCGTCACTTGCAATAATAGATAAAAGGAGAGAAGGGGTTAATGTATCAGTTGTAATGAATATAATTGGAGATGTAAAAGATAAGGATGCACTTCTGCTTGATGATATGATTGATACAGCCGGGACTATTGTTCAGGGAGCTGAGGCAATCAGAAAGGCTGGCGCAAGAAGGATTTTTGCCGCCTGTACCCACGGCGTTTTATCAGGCAAGGCCATAGAGAGGTTGAGCTCCTCGGTAATTGAAGAAGTAATTGTTACAAATACAATACCTATGAATGGAAAGGACAGTTCATGTACAAAGATTAAAACTTTATCAGTGGCACCTCTGTTAGGAGAGGCTATCAGGAATACCCACAATGAGACATCGGTAAGTTCTCTATTCATTTAATCATACGAAACTATATATTAATTAACATAGAACAACAAGACAACAAGGAGGATAAACAATTATGGAAAGAATTTTGTTAAATGCAGATATAAGAGAAGATGGGGGGAAAGGGATTGCAAGGAGCCTAAGAAGAAGCGGACGTATTCCGGCTGTACTCTACAGCAAAGGTGCTTCAACCCCTATAATCCTTGACCCTTTTAAGATTCAGAAGATGATCAGGCTTGGACATGCAGAAAGCACCCTGATTGATTTGAAGATTGAAAATGCCGCTGAGAAGTCTGACCGGATTGCTATATTGAGAGACTATCAAACAGACCCTTTAACAGGCTTAGTCATTCATGCAGACCTTTTTGAGGTCTCTATGGATGAGAAGATAAAGGTTACAGTTCCGGTTGAGCTTACCGGTGACACACCAATAGGGGTTAAGAGAGATGGAGGTATTCTTCAATTAATCCTGAGAGAAATAGAGCTGGAGTGTCTTCCATTGGTGATACCGGATAATATTTCTATTGACGCTTCCAGGCTTATTATTGGAGAGAGTATTCATATAAGAGATATTCAGGTAGTTGAAGGCGTTAAGATTATTTTAGATCCTGATCAGGTAGTACTTACTATTGCATCACCTGTTTCTCAGGAGAGGCTGGACCAGCTTCTTTCAACTCCTGCCCCTGGAGAGGCAACAAAGGAACCTGAACTGGTAAAGAAACCGGGTAAGGAAGCAGAGAAGGCTGAGGAAAAGGAGGGCAAGGGCTGAAGATTATTGCAGGACTTGGAAATCCCGGAACTAAGTATAAAAATACAAGACACAATATCGGTTTTTGTGTGATTGATAAGCTGGCATCCTATTTTTCTGTAAAGTTAAAAGAAGAGGATGGGCGTTACAGATTCGGAATAGGGAAGATGTCCGGTGAGGATGTAATACTCCTTCAGCCATTGACCTTCATGAACAGGAGCGGGGATGTAGTTGGTGAGCTACTGCGATACTATAAGGTCCTGCCAAACGACCTGATTATTATATATGATGATATAGACCTTAATCCCGGTCAACTAAGAGTTAAGGTTAAAGGGGGAAGCGGCGGTCACAGGGGATGTGCATCAGTTATTGCTTCTATAGGAACAGAGGATTTCTTAAGGATCAGGATCGGGATTGGGCGACCTGATGCTGGTCATTATCTTCATGATATTGCATATTATGTTTTATCAGAATTTACCCGGGATGAAAAGCCTGTTATGGAAGAGGCTATAGAGGATGCAACAGAGGCTGTTAGGATGATTGTTGGTAATGATACAACAGGGGCAATGAACAAATTCAATCAGTAAAAATACAATTAACCACTGAGCGCACAGAGAAAAATCCAAATGACAAAATCCAAAGTTCAAATAAATGTCAAATGACTAAATGTAAAAATATTTGAACTTTGAACTTTATTTGAATTTTGAGCTTTATCATTTGTCATTATTTTTCTCTATAAGAAGGGTACTATGGGATTTAACTGCGGGATAGTTGGTCTGCCGAATGTAGGCAAGTCAACGATATTTAATGCACTGACATCAGGCGGGGCCAATGTAGCAAATTATCCCTTCTGTACAATAGATCAGAATGTTGGAATTGTAGGAGTGCCTGATGTCAGGTTAGACCGCCTTGTCACAATGCTAAAACCTAAGGCAACAACACCTACAACCCTTGAATTAGTTGACATTGCAGGGCTTGTAAAAGGGGCATCTTCGGGAGAAGGGCTTGGGAATAAGTTCCTTGGCCATATAAGAGAAGTAGATGCTATTATACATGTTGTGAGGTGTTTCGATGACCCTGATGTTGTCCACATATATGGTGGTGTTGATCCTAAAAGGGATATAGATATAATAGAAACTGAGCTTGCCCTTGCAGACATAGATTCGATAACTAAGAGGATTCAGAGGGTTGAGAAGGTGTCAAAGTCTGGCGATAAAGTGGCGGCTCACGAGAGAGAATTTCTCCTGATGCTGTCTGACAGGCTTTCGCAGGGCAAGCCTCTTAGATCATTGGACTATTCTGATGAAGAAAAGAAGATATTAAATGACATGCATCTTCTGACAATAAAACCTGTTCTGTATGTAGCAAATGTAACTGAAAAAGAGATGCTGGAGGGTAATAAATTTGTAAGAGAGATTGAGGAATTAGCAGCACAGGAGGGCGCAAAGGTTATAACAGTTTGCGGCAAGATAGAGGATGAATTGTCTTCAATGCCTCTTGAAGAGCATAAGGAATTTTTAGAAGAGATGGGTCTTTCAGAACCTGGTTTGTTTAAGATTATACGTGAAGGATATAGTCTGCTGGACTTGATAACCTTTTTCACCGCAGGAGAAAAAGAGGTAAGGGCCTGGACGGTACTCAAAGGGACCAAGGCCCCCCAGGCAGCAGGCAAGATCCATTCTGATATAGAACGAGGATTTATCAGAGCAGAGATAATGTCATATAATGACCTTGATTCATTGGGGTCTTCCCAGGCAGTAAAGGAGAAGGGTCTTCTCAGGCTTGAGGGGAAAGAGTATGTTATGCAGGAAGGGGATATAGTATATTTCCGTTTCCACGTATAGCTTTTAAACTGTAAACAGTGAACAGAAGTTAGAAGTCAGAAATAAGAAGCCAGAAGTAAGAAACAGGATGCTGTAGGTAAGGTAAATGAGGTGTACATATCATGAAAAAAAATATTTTGGTTGTAGCAATACTCTCAATGTTGTTTCTGGTAAATCAGGCGTATGCAGGCATGTCTTTCTTAAAGACGGTTACCTTTACCAATGCTAAAAATGAAAAAAGTGTTTTACAGCAACAGAGAATTTATGCTGATGGGGATATGGTAAGGGTTGAAGAAGAGGCATCTGATATTGAAGGAAATCCCAAGGTCAGGATATACGATTTTCAGAAGAAAAAGATGTATACAGTTATGATGAATGTGAAGCTTTACTTAGAGCAGGACATAGGATTTGAAAAGGATCTTATATTATTTGAAGTTACACCGGAAAAGAGATACGGGGAACGTAAAAATATAAAAATAGAAAAGACAAAAAATGGGGATGAGACATTTGAAGGGCATCATTTAATCAAGTATGAAATAAAGGTTACACTCAAAGATGAAAAGGGAAAGGATCAACGTGTGCTGGAACAATATAGCTTATGGGTTGCTGAAGACCTCAATGAAATGCCTGTAAGGTATGAGTTTGAACAGAGCAATGGAGAAAGGGTAATCGTCTATTCTGATATAAAAACAGAACCAGTTGAGCCGGCGCTGTTTTCTTTAC
>JAHFER010000119.1 GCA_023248365.1 Nitrospirota bacterium | reverse complement strand
CGGAAGAGAATTAGACCTGTTCAGTATACAGGATGAAATCGGTGCAGGATTAATACTATGGCATCCAAAAGGCGCTTTAACCCGCAAGATAATAGAAGACTTCTGGAAGGATGAGCATCTACAGCACGGTTATGACTTATTGTATACACCTCATGTTGCCAAACTTGATCTCTGGAATACAAGCGGTCACACAGATTTTTACCGTGCGAATATGTATTCACCTATTGATATAGAAGGGCAGGAGTTTCAGTTGAAACCCATGAACTGTCCTTTTCATATTACTATTTATAAAACAAAGATGCGCAGTTACCGTGACCTTCCCATAAGATGGGCTGAATTAGGTACTGTATACAGATACGAAAGATCAGGTGTATTGCATGGTTTACTAAGGGTCAGGGGATTTACTCAGGATGATGCCCATATTTTTTGCCGTCCTGATCAGCTTGAGAAGGAAATTGCTTCTATACTTGATTTTACTGTCTTTTTGTTAGGGGCCTTTGGATTTAATAATTATGATATATATCTTTCAACAAGACCTGAGAAATATGTGGGAACCCTTGAAAATTGGGAGAGGGCTACTACAGCCTTAAGTAATGCGCTTCAGGAGAAGGGACTTGAGTATAAGATTGACCCGGGTGAAGGTGTATTTTACGGGCCTAAAATAGATATAAAGATAAAGGATGTGTTAGACCGTGCATGGCAGTGCTCTACAATCCAGGTTGATTTTAATCTGCCTGAGAGATTTTCCCTCACCTATACCGGCGAGGATGGTTTGCAGTATCAGCCGATTATGATCCACAGGGCGCTTATGGGGTCTTTAGAGAGGTTCTTCGGCATACTGATTGAACACTATGCCGGCGCCTTTCCGGCATGGATAGCCCCTGTTCAGGCAAAGATACTTCCAATAACGGATAAACAAAATGTATATGCAGAAGAGATCGCAGGCCTTCTTAACAAAGAAAATATACGGGCATTGATTGATACAAGAAATGAGAAGGTTGGATATAAGATACGTGAGGCACAGATGGAAAAGGTTCCATATATGCTTATCGTGGGCAACAGAGAGGCTGAGTCAGGGGCGGTTTCTGTAAGAAAGAGAGTAGAGGGGGATATAGGCTCGATTTCCATTTCATCGGCAATAGATATGATAAAGAAGGACATTGCCGGCAGGGCCTGATGTATCCCATGTATAAAAACCGGGATTTTCAGAGGGGGGATAAGTCATCGCTGAACCAAAGGTAAGAGTAAACAAAGAAATCAGAGTTAAAGAGGTTCGGGTTATAGGTCCGGATGGTGAACAGGTAGGGATACTACCTACATATCAGGCCATAAAAAAAGCAGAAGACTATGGGCTTGACCTGGTGGAGGTTTCACCTACTGCTAAGCCGCCTGTTTGCCGTGTTATGGACTTTGGAAAATATAAGTATGAGCAGGCTAAGAAACAGCATAACGTAAGGCAGCATCAGAGGGGTATGCAGTTAAAAGAGATTAAAGTAAGACCTTATGTTGACAAGCATGATTTAGAGATCAAGGTAAAGAATGTAATAAGATTTTTAGAAGAGAGAAATAAGGCTAAAATAACAGTTACATTCAGGGGAAGAGAACGGGCAAATATCAGCATTGGAAATCCTATTATGGTGGCCTTCATTGAGGGTATTAAAGATGTCGGAGTTGTCGAATCGCCTCCGAAAAGGGAAGGGGATAATATGACTATGCTATTAGGCCCTAAAGCAGAGGTTGTGAAAGTCAAAAAACAGCAGAGTCCAACGGTTAGTGCAGAAGTAAAAGCACCTGCAAAAGATAATATAATTATAGAATTAGAAGGGGGAAAAAATGAGCAAGACAAAGCTTAAGACGCACAAGGGTGCGGCAAAGCGTTTTAAAGTTACCGGAACCGGTAAATTAGTCAGGCGTAAGGCGTCCGGAAGTCATCTGCTTACACATAAAAGTTCCGGCAGAAAGAGGGTTTTAAAGCAGGCTGTAGTTGTTGACAAGGCTAACGAAGATAGAATAAATAAGCTTCTGCCGTATAGTTAGATGAAACCACAGAGTACACAGAGAAAAAATAAAAACTCTGTGAACTCTAAGGATAAATAATTACTAAAGTATAGAAATGAAAGATAAGTAAGAAGAATTGCTGTTAAATTAGAGGGCACAGAGTAATTTTATATTTAATATTTTCTCTGAGTGCTCTGTGGTTAGGTTTTGACAATATTAATTTTTAGAAGGGGAGGATTAGATGCCGCGAGCTAAAGGTGGACCGAAAACAAGAAGGCGCAGGAAAAAGGTATTAAAACTTGCGAAGGGATATTGGGGTGGAAAACACAGGCTTTATAGAACTGCTACAGAGGCAGTTGATAAGGCCATGGCCTATTCCTATCGTGACAGGAGACAGAAAAAGAGAAGTTTCAGGAGTCTCTGGATTGTCAGGATTAATGCAGCAATAAGAGAGCATGGACTTTCTTACAGCAGGTTTATCGCCGGACTTAAAAATGCCGGCATAACATTGGACAGGAAGGTACTTGCTGACCTCGCAGTTAATGATCCTGCTGGATTTGCAAAGGTTGTTCAAACAGTAACAGCGGCTGCTGCCTGATTTTTATCCGAAAAGACCATTTCTAACGTCATTCCCACGAAAGTGGGAATCCAGAGCATAGGCGGCATTCTGGATTCCCGTTTTCACGGGAATGACGTTTACATTGATATGTGTGATCCCCTCATAAGTTGTCATGTTACTCATGTCTCAGCGCCTCGATAATCTCCTGATTCGCTGCCCTGTAAGCAGGGTATACGCCAAAAAATACTCCAACACATGCAGAAAAAAGTGTTGCTAAAGCAATATTCCATAATTCCATTACAGGAGCCATTTGTGGGATGAATCTTGATAGTATGAACCCGCCGGTGAATGCTATTAATATACCTATTGTCCCTCCCATAAGACTTAGCATCATAGATTCAATCAGGAATTGGAGTAAGATATCTTTTTTAGTAGCGCCTACAGCCTTTCTTATTCCTATCTCGCGTGTCCGCTCTCTTACTGAAACGAGCATAATATTCATTATTCCTATTCCGCCTACCAATAATGATATTGCCGCGATGCCTGCAAGTACTGCTGAGAGTGTCTTTAGGATTGCATTGAGGCTTGAGAGGAGAGATTCTTGGGTCAGAATCGTGAAATCTTCTTTGTTGTTATGCCTTTTTTTAAGAATAGATGTTATCTGTCTCTTTGCCTCTTCTATCATTCCTGCACTACGCGCCTTAATCCTCATTCCTAACAGCCTGTCAGTATTGAAAATCCTTTCAGCGGCAGATACGGGTATATATACTACGTCGTCGAAGTTATCAGTCCCCATGAAGGCCCCTTTCCGTTCCATGATACCAATGACCCTGAATCCTGAACCTCCGATCTTTATTATGTCACCAAGGGGATTTTTGCTCCTGAAAAGTTCATTCTTTACAATATGCCCTATCATGCAGACCCTTCTTGATGCATCTACATCATCGGCTGAGATGAAACTTCCACTGTCCACACCTATATTTATTACCTTTATAAAGGCTTCATCCGTTCCGACGATCATTACCCGTCTCTCTCTGTCAAGGTAGCGTACATCAGCAGTACCTACAATAAGAGAAGATGCTGCTGCTACGCTGGTGGCGTTTCTTTTGATAGCAATGGTGTCTGATTTAGTCATCTTCTGTACCCCTTCAAAACCCGGACTTCCAAGTCCCTTAGTCTCGGTTTTACCAGGATTTACAATAATCAGATTTGTCCCTAATCCCATGAATTGTCCTACAAGATATTCCCTGAAACCCGTTGTCATTGAGACCAGCAGAATTACTGAACCCACTCCGATAATAATTCCTAACATAGTTAGAAATGAACGGAGGCTGTTTTCTATGATTGATGCAAAGGCTACTCTTAAAAATTCAATAAACTTCATAAGGATGTATCTTCCTCAATCTTACCGTCCCTTATATACACCCGCCTCTTTGCTTCGTTTGCAATCTCAGGATTATGGGTAATCATTATCAGGGTTACTCCTTCTTCCTCATTAAGCCTCTTAAAGAGGTTTATTATTTCTATACTATTTTTACTGTCAAGATTCCCAGTAGGCTCGTCAGCAAGTACTATTGAAGGTTTATTTACCAATGCGCGTGCTACTGCCACACGCTGACATTCTCCGCCGGACAACTCGTTTGGACGGTGATGCCAGCGGCCCTCAAGCCCGACCTTACTGAGCATGTATAATCCTCTCTCCTTACGTTCTTTTAGGTTAATACCTGAATACAGCAGCGGGAGTTGAACATTTTGGAGCGCAGTTTGCCGGGGCAGCAGGTTGAACATCTGAAAGACAAAGCCGATCTTTTTGTTGCGGATCAGGGCAAGCTCTTCATCTTTAAAATTTGAGACATCAATCTGTTCCAGCAAATATCTTCCGGCTGTGGGGCGGTCAATGCAACCGATGATGTTCATGATAGTTGATTTACCGGAGCCGGAGGGACCTATAATTGATATAAATTCACCCTGTGACACTTTAAGGTTTATATTATTGAGTGCATCTACCCTTGTTGGCCCCGAACCATAGACCTTTGTCACACCTTCTAATAATATTAATTTTTCACTCTCCATTCTCTATCTTCACCTTTTTTCCTTCTTTAATGCCTTCTATATCCAATGAAGTTATAACCGGGTCTCCTTCTTTCAACCCTTCAAGTATTTGAGTAGATTCCCAGCTTGAGATACCTGTCTTGATAAACCTCTTTTTTATAATATTCTCTTCTATTGTGTACACAAATTTTTTCTCATCTTTTTCAATAATTGTATTTGTTGGAACTAAAATTACATCTTTTTCAATATGCAGGATTATCTCCGCATCTACTGATGCACCAACAGGAAGTCTTTCTTTGTCAGCCTTATTTACAGCCACTTCTACATCAACAGTACGGTTCTGTTCGAGGGTCTTTGATACAACAGGAGATACATATATTACTTTGCCTTTAAAGACCATGCCTGGAACAGTATCACTTATTACACGTGTTTCCTGCCCCATTTTTATCTTAGTGGCATCAACCTCATCAAATGGTACCTTAACCTTCAACACCGAATCATCAATAACTTCACAGAATGGTTTTAGTTGATTGGCCGCTGATATGCTCTGAGAAGATACAATTCCTGATTCAGTGCCTGCAAAAGATGGTAATTCTCCTGGAGTGGCATCTAAAAAGGATATCCGGCCGTTAAAAGGGGCACGTATGTTTGTTTTTTCAAGTTCCTCTTCAGTGAGTCTTACACTCAGTTTTGCCTCGGTTAAAGCGTTCTTAGCGACAGCAAATGCCTTATCCGTAGTTGTAAACTGACCCTTTACTTCATCAAATCTGGCGTCAGCTAAGGCGCCTCCTTCAAATAACTTCTTAGTCCTTTCAAAGTTTTGCCGGGCAAGTCTGAATTGTTCTCCTAATTCACTGAGTCGTAATCCTGAGGTGGTGAGGGCAGCCTTCTGAAGCTCAAGCTTTATTGTTAGTTCAGTATCATCTAATTTAATTATTACCTCGCCTTCTTTAACCCGGTCTCCTTCTTTAAAATTTACCTTTTTAATCCTCAGCAGGAGCAATGCCTGGAGTTTTACCCTTCTTAATGGCTCTACAGTGCCGCTTGATACACCGGTTATGGTCTTTTCA
>JAHFER010000118.1 GCA_023248365.1 Nitrospirota bacterium | reverse complement strand
ACCATATACACACATAAGCTGGAGATTTACGGTTTGTGTGCTGAGTGCGGGAAATCCGGAACAATAGTTTAAATAAGGCGCCCGGGAAATTCATTCCCAGGCGCCGATAATCAATATATGATTTATGTTGTACCGGAGATTTTCCAGTAACCCCATTTAATGTGAATTTCAGGACCAACAGTACCTCTGCTGTGAAAATAATCATTGTAGTTGTTAATCCAGTTGGGCCCATAAGCTCCCATGATCGCCCAGGTAACACCATGCGGCTGCGATCCATTGGCCGCCTGCACCCATGCAGAACGTACCGGTATCGGAGGCAGTGTTAACCCCAGAAAGAGAGGGTAACCAAGCATCCAGTTAGACAACAGCCGTCCCTCAGATGTATTATCATAACTGCTGCTTGCATAACCCATCAAGAGATGCAGACCGTCAAAGGAAGGTCCCCATCTTTGCCACCATGCTAAACCACTTGACATAGGCTGTAACGGCCCACAGGCGGCAATAACCAGCCAGTCCAGATCCTGATTCCCCCAGCGGGCATCATTGAAATGGAGGAACGTGTCTGTGTGTGACGGATTGCAGAAGACAAACCCATCGCCGTTGGCATGACCGGAGTAGAAAATGATGTCAGTATTATCAGTCCAGTGGAGGTCATCTCCGCCTGGGAAAACACTGTCTTTAAAGTCCTGCTCCCATGCAGCGTTATTCCCCCAGTTAAAACGATTGACAAATCCGGCAGCGCTCATATTATTCACGAAGCCGGCAGCATCACCGGATGAGCCTGGAAGACCGGCACAGGTACCAATCCATTCCGAGCCAAAGTCAATCACCCCGGCAAGATAGGCAGTTGCCTTTGCTTTTGCCAATGTCGGTACAGGAGGGCTAAGAACTGCAATAATTGCACTTGCCTGAGCTGTAAGACCATCGGCATCAGTTACCTGAAGGCTAAGCGTTTCCGAGTTGCCAGGTTCTTTGGGATTGAAGTCATACGAAATGTCCGGTCCCTGACTCGACAAGGGCGGCCCAAGCTCTGTAGTGGAAGAACTCCATGAGAATTGATAAGGCGGTGTACCACCTTTGACCCCTGCATTGGCTACTATTAAACTTCCATCTGCCGATGCCTGGAGATTTAACGAAGGCCCAGCATTGACTGCAAGGACAAGAACACTGCGCATAACTACCTCCTCATCGCCCACCCTCATCGAGCCGGTGTAAAGGTAGTGTGGATATATTGCCGTAACATCAAAAAATGAATCAGCGGCAAAATAAACAACCTGCGGAGGCCCCACTTTGATTGGTCCCTGCTGCCCACCCTGACTGGATGCTATGCCCAGCAAGGCCCTCTGGGCAAACTTATCACTCTGATTCAGTGGTATAAGCGGCATCATCTCCCCTTGCTGGACAGTCTTGAGTGCATAATTTACCTCGGTTGCCTTTCCGTCTCCATTGAAGGATAAACTGATCTTGGCCCCTGGCCCTATAACAGGGATTCCATTCAAGGTGAAGAAATACTGAACATGCGTGTCTAAATTCTTCCTCGCCAAAACCACTCCATCAGTATTGAGCGCCTCAAAAAGTGTATGACCAGTCTGAATTGAGGGCTTCATTAGGCCGCCTGCTGTCTCCGCAGAAAGGCCTGCGGCCCTTAAGGCTGCCTGGGAAATTTTCAGCGCCTCAGCCTGTTCTATATAGGGAAGAAGCTTTATCGCATCAAAATTGTGTGCCTCTAATATTGTTGGATTGCCTTTATCATCCGGCTCACCTGCTCCTAATTGTATAGAAGGAAGGGCAAGGAATTTCTCAGAATCTAAGAACCGAACAGAGCCGTCGGCGGCTAAAGGATTGTAATTCAGTCCGAGAGACTTTTGGAGCTGTTCAGCAGCGGCCTTGTTTACGGGATTGCCGACTACTTTAAAGACCGGCAATGAAGCTGCAGCCAATTCATTCATCTCAACGGTAGCAGTAAAAGTACCATATAATGGATCCGCCGGAATTACAATAAGATCCGCAAATTCCTGTCCGGCCTGAGAGTAAAGCGGATGAGTGCAGAAAAGCTCAAGCTGGGCGGTATTGGTATTGACCTCGACCAGGGTATTTATAACTCCAAGGTTCGAAGGGTCAATGCCAGAGTTGACCGTCCCGATCTCTACACCGCTTTCTACAATCCGGCATAATGCCGAACCAATCGGACTTGTGTCTGCTAAGACTACCTCACCATGAAGCCGCCGCAGAATCAGGTTCTTATCTCCCCTGACCACGATGGAACCAGTATCAGGCACCTGGAATTTTTGAAGTGCGATCTGGACAATAGTAACATCCGATGCATTGATGCTCACACCGGTCTTTTTTCCATACCAGTCAGCGAGCGAAAGATCACGGCAATTGTTGTCTGCAAAAAGGCCAAGCTCCACTGTCCGGTTTTCGCCCATCTTAATATTGGGTACAACCCCCTCGATGGAGGTAGATGCGGCAGGATATGACTTATCCATGATGATCTCTGGGAAGTCTGTACCGGTTACCCGTATGCGGGCACAGAAATCACTATTAAAGGTTTCGGGAACCGGAACCTTTAAGAGTACATGATCGGAGCCACCTGCAGAGGCCGTTTTATCAGGACTATTAGCAGTGTAACTCGAAGAGCCGCTGCCGCAGGCCGCAAGAAACAGACAGAACATGGCAGAACCAATCCAAAATAACCAATGGGATTTTCTTGCCTTCATGTTGCACCTCCTTAGTTGAAGTATTTGAAGTTAAAATGCATTATCTCCTTCTCTATTTGCGAAGGAACAACTAAACAACTTATTTTTATATGAAGTAAAGGACCTGTATCCATTCAACACCCAGGATTTAAAAAGGAAGGAAAAGTATTAAAGATCTTAATATATGAATACTTAATTTTTCTCATCAAAATAATGGGTGAATCATGTATACCAGGCCATCTATCTTACCACCCCCTTCCTGCTTGAGAAAAAGGCAGACACTTGTGTGTCTTCAAAAGTTAAAAGAGTTTTTCCCTCTCTTAAACTCTATACCTTGCGGTTATGAATTTGCGTATGTGGAAAAAGCATAGCAATACAAAATTTGCATGTCAAGGTTTTTTTAACATTTTATCAACATATAAAAGACATACTTAAGAAGCTACTTTAACAACTCATAGATTTTTTTACTCTCCACTAACTCCTTAACCTCATCATCCTGTCCCATATACTTACCATCAATATAAATCTGAGGAACAGACCTCTCCCCTCCTGACATCTTTTCAAGCTTATCCCTCATATTTTCAGAATCAGGTGTTATATCTATTTCTTCATAATCAATATTACTGCCGTTCAGAACATTCCTTGCATTGACACAATAAGGACACCCCATGATAGTGTACATCTGTAACCGTTTCAATTGCTCACCCTCCCCTTCATCCCCTCCCGTCAAGTGAGGGGAAATCTTATGATTAATTTCCATACTTCTTACTTCTGACCTCTTACCTCTTGCTTCTTACTTCTAAACTCTTCATAAACCTCTTTTGCCACACCCTCTGTCATCCCCGGAGCCTTCATCATCTCGTCTGCACTTAAACTCTTTAATGCCTCAACACTCCCAAAGTACTTGAGGAGTGCAAGTTTGCGGGCCCGGCCAATCCCCTTTATTTTATCAAGTTCAGAAAGCATCACCTCCTTTCCCCTCAGCTTCCTGTGGTAAGAAATTGCAAACCTGTGGGCCTCATCCCTTATACTCTGCAAAAGGTGCGTTGAAGGTGAAGTCATGTCAAGTTCAATAGCCTCAGTATTGCCTGGTAAAAATACCCTCTCCCCCTTTTCTTCCTTTGCCTTTGCAAGCCCGATAATCCCAATATCTTTTATACCTATATCTTCCAGCACTCTGATTGCGGAGTTTAACTGCCCTTTTCCACCGTCTATCACAATCAAATCAGGAAGCTCCATCCCCTCTGCCATCAGCCTTGAGTACCTCCTCTGCACCACCTCTCCAATCATTGCAAAGTCATCGGCGCCAGTAACCGTCTTAATTTTGAAATGACGGTATTCTCCGTTTCTGAGTTTCCCCTTTTCCCACACAACCATTGAGCCGACTGCATCAGCCCCCAGTATATTTGATATATCAAATGCCTCTATCCGCTCCGGAAGTACGGATAGATTCAGAAGTTCCTGAAGTTCTGCAACTCCCCTCTCCTTTTCCTCCATCTTTCTTCCGTGGCTCTTTATAGCCTCAATAGCATTTTCCACAGCAAGCCTTAACATCCCGGATTTCTTACCCCTCACAGGTACAGTAATTAAAACCTTCCTGTTCTTCTTTTTAGTAAGCCATTGTTCCACTAATTCCTTATCAGGAATATTGACATGGATTAATACCTCAGCAGGGATCAGTACATCCCTGCTGTAAAACTGTTCTATAAATGACATTAAAATTTCTTCATCTTTAAGATCGCCTGCCTTATCATAGAAGATTTCTTTCCTGCCGACAAGCATCCCCCCTCTGAAAAATAAGATCTGCAGGGCTGCATACTTTCCCTCCTTCACAAACCCGATAACATCGGTATCTCCTGTCTCTGCAGAAACTATACGCTGTCTCTCCAATACCTTTCCTATCATAAAGATACAGTCTCTTGTCTTCGCAGCCTCTTCGAATAATAATTTCCCTGCCTCCTCATTCATGCGATTCTTCAGAGACCTCAGGAGTTCCCTGTCCTTCCCTTCAAGAAATAATCTCACATCCCTTACAACCTTTTTATAATCAAATTCTGATACTGCCCCTACGCATGCGCCGCCACACCTTCCTATCTCATACTCAATACAGGGCCTGTCATATTTCTTATTCAGGTCAAGCTTACATGTAGCAAGCGGAAATACCCTTTTCAACAGTTTCAGGGTTTCACGCATTGCACTGACAGGCACATAAGGTCCAAAATAAAGGGCGCCATCCTGTTGAATCCGTCTTACAACCTCTATTCTTGGATATTTATCTTCCACATAAAGTCTTAAAAAGGGATAATTTTTGTCGTCCCTTAGTATAACATTGTATCGGGGCCTGTATTTTTTAATCAGATTGCTTTCAAGGATCAGTGCCTCAAGTTCAGATTCAGTTACAATCCACTCTATATCTGCAATATGTCTGACCATATTTTCAATACGGGTAGTAAGTGTGGTACTTTTCTGAAAATAAGATTTCACACGGTCCGTTAAGGAAAGTGCCTTACCCACATATATCACCACACCCTTATGATCTTTCATAAGATATACGCCGGGAGTCTCAGGAAGTGAAATGAGTTTCTCTTTTATTGCTGAACTGAAATTGTACACCATTTCCATAACCCACATTTTAGCATAAATCCCCATAACCCATCACCCATATCCCATTACTCATTACCCATTACCCGTTTGCTTTGAATAATGAAAACTGATAACATAAAGTTCGTTAGACATGACGTTGTCCGTGCCAAAAAATTAAGGAGGTTATATATATGTTAGAAGAATTTATAAGCGATATTACATCTCTCAAAGAAAAGGCAGAAAACCTGCGGAGGTATCTTTGACATAGATAATGCGAAGAAGAAGGTAACAGAACTCGAAAGCATGATGCACACCCCCTCATTCTGGGATAACCAGCAGGAGGCACAGCGTATATCAAAGGAAAAGTCTCACCTTGAAAAAAAGATAACCAAATGGAACAATGCTGAAAGGGCATTAGACGATTT
>JAHFER010000117.1:2830-5757 GCA_023248365.1 Nitrospirota bacterium | reverse complement strand
CTCTACATTGCCGGGGGAAAGAACGAAAGCAATGTTGAAGACAGATTTTCTTACTTTGATTCTGCTATAAACAGATGGCTTGAACTTTCTCATCTTACTAATGGAAGAATAGTGATGGGAGCTGCAATAATCGGCAGTGTTCTATATCTAATAGGCGGCCGTGGAACAGATGGGAAAACACCTGTCACCACAGTAGAGGCATTTCATCTATAATATTTATATATTGACACGTCATATTTTTATATGATAAAAGATAAAAACAACTAAGGAGAAAATAATGAAGAATCAGATTGGAAAAAAGAACATAGTATTTGGACTAATCTACTTTATCACCACATTAGTCCTCGGTCTTTTCCTGGCATTCAAGGCAAAGGAGGGTAACCCTGCATGGAATGATAATCCTATACATGAAATACTTGCAACATCACATGTCCACGGAAACCTCGAGTCTGTACTGAACATATTGCTTGGGTTTATTATATGCCAGCTTGAGGCCAACACCGGTCTTCTCAAAATAATCAGCGCGCTCCTTCTGATAGGAGCAATATTTCATTCAGGTATGCTTTATCTGACCGGCCTCGGACTCAGCGCTGCAATCAACCTCGCCCCAATCGGTGCATTTTCATTAATTGCCACAATGGCACTTATGGCATATGCTGTGGCTGTGGGGTTTAAAAGGTAATATTTCAGTAAAAAGGCTAATAGATAAGATCTCGTGTCTTTAAGAACACCAACATCTACTGCCCTGTTGTAAAGCTATAAGTATCGCTTTCTGTCACACCTCCCTTGCCGTCATCAGCCGTTACCTTCCAGTAATATGTTGTGTTTGGCAGAAGTTTACCAACTGTATAAGATTTATAATTCTGTTTGCTGCTGCTATTATTTCCACCTCCACTACTTCCGCATGAAGGAAATATGACTTTTGTCACCATAATGATTGCAATAATAAGGAGGCCAGCCTTCTTTCTTTTACCTTACCTATTGCGATGATGCCAAATAGCCCAATCATGCCTATTGAATATCTAAGTGCCCTTGTATAATTGTTGTTGCCTGAGGCAGAGCCAATGATTTTGGGGGTTACATTTGCAAAGCTGGGGTCCGTACCATAGTAGACCATGTAAGTAATCTTATCTTCTTCCGGGTCTGTAGCTTGGCTCCATTTTAAAGATAGAGTTGTCGGCATATCTTTAGAGCCATTTGCAGAATCTGCAAGATTAGGTTTGGTCGGAGGATTATTGTTGTTTGGTGTTGCCGAGCCGCTCAAACTTACAGTCACAGGATTTTCATCAGGGTCATTAGATGGAATATTGAAACTGCTTTGGAAGAAGAGTTGTACAAATATTCCATAATGATATAATAGGGCTTATGAAAACGACTGTAGATAAAGTGAATTTGGCAAAAACTGGTAAGGAGGAAAAATAAAAAATGAATAAACTCCTGCAACGTATCTCCGTTAATCCAAATATCTGCTTTGGTAAACCTTGCATCCGTGGCACCCGAATATGGGTTTCTCTGATTCTGGATTTTCTGGCCAACGGAATGAGAATTGATGAGATTCTCATTGAATACCCTCAACTAACTGAGGAAGATATTCGGGCGGCCATAGCATACGGCGCAGAGATGTCACGTGAGCGTTACGTAGAAATTCCAATTTAAGGTTACCAATGAAGGATAGTTTATGAGATTCAAACTTGATGAAAACTTTGGTACCCGAACTCAGCAACTTTTCAAGGGTGCAGGACATGAGGTTAAAACAGTTCGTGACCAGGGGTTAGAAGGGTGTTCTGACCAGCATCTTTTTGATATATGTTGTACTGAAAAACGCTGTCTTGTGACTCTGGATATGGACTTTACTGATGTAACACGTTTTTCACCAGCAGAAGCAAGTGGGTTGGTAGTTATTAGAGCCCATCAGAATCCAAGCCTTTATTTGCTGGAACATCTGGTCGGTCAATTTCTGCAAGCGCTCACTCAAATGTCTGTAGAGAAGAAACTATGGATTGTTGAAGCAGGCAGAATTCGTGTGCATCAGACAGAAAATGAGGAAGAAAAATAGATTTTTGTCGCTGGTATATTAATAGGGATGTATCTCATAAATCTTTTTTCAATCCGCTCAGGTTTGGCACTTCTCCGAACCCTTTACACTGTATCAACACCTTAAAAATGCTCCCCATTCCCCCTGGCATTATGAGGTTTTTTATCATGAGTCTTTGCTCTAAGGCCTCTGTGTTATCAATACCGTCCAGTGCAGATGACTGAATAATATCACCTAAGCCAAGCCCAAAAAGAAGGTGCGTCTGGTCAGTCATTCCCGCTGTATGAAGCCCCTCTGCTTCGCCGGTTGATATGAGGGTTGTGAAGTTCACATGAGAGGTCATATCCTGCTCACCTATGTTCATAAACGGGTCTTCCACTACCCTGTGTTTGTAATAGCATAAGAGTGTTCCGTCTTTTCTATAAGATGCATAAAGCTCTTCAGCAGGATAACCGTAATCTACAGTAATGACGAATCCTTTATTCAGACTTTTTGCAACCCACCTCATCCAGTCAATAGATTTAAGGTTTACCTCTGCCCTTTGGCCTTCTTCAAGCTGTATATCCAGGCTGTCAAAGTATTTGTATAACTCCGGCGTAGATGGTGCATCCAGAATTTCAGTGAATGTTTCATCCTGAAGGCCGACATAGACCTCTTTCAATTCACCTCCATTAATTTCAACTACATGAACAGGAAAGGCATCAACAAGTTCGTTGGATATAAAACATCCGTTGATGCCGCTTTTAAATAATGGGGCTGAGTAGTCAAGCCATATTATTTTCTCATCCGAAAATCCCCCTTCAAATCCCCCCTCAAATCCCCCCTCACCCCCCTTTTCTAAAGGGGGGAATGGCTGATATCCCGCAATTTCCCTTAGTCTTTCCCTCTGAAG
>JAHFER010000117.1:0-2820 GCA_023248365.1 Nitrospirota bacterium | reverse complement strand
TATTGGAGGGCTTTATAAAAAGCAGGATATGTTTCTTTTGCATAACTAAGAATGTCAAAACACAAGGTGCCATCGCCTGCCCCCATTTCAACTATTGTGAAATCTCCGGCACCAGATATGTTCCACATCTCTGTTATCTGTTTACAGAGTAATTCCCCGAATATCCTATGAACTAACGGCGAGGTATAGTAATCACCTTTCTTTCCGAGCTTGATTTTCTCAGAGGAATAATATCCGAGTTCAGGGTGATACAGGGCCAGGTTCATAAATTCGGCAAAAGTAATCCTGCCGGCTTCCTTTATCTTCTCTTTTATAATTTCATTTAAGGCATCCATCCGAAAATCTTTTTTTAAACACAGGGGCACAGAGGCACAGAGGAATAAATCCAAATATCAAAATCCAAAGTTCAAATGAATGTCAAATAAATAAATAGAATAAATTTGCTTTTTGAACTTTATATTTTATTTGATATTTGAGCTTTGTAATTTGTCATTATCCTTTCTCTGTGTCTCAGTGCCTCTGTGGTTAATATCCATTCTCCTTTAAGCACTTGACGCAACTATGCAATCTGTATAATAATAATCTAATTTTATGGAAAAGAATATGAAATTTGAAAAAGCTATGGAGAAGCTTGAGGAGATAGTTCATTCCCTTGAAAAGGGGGATATTTCACTTGAGGATTCCTTAAAGTTCTTCGAGGAAGGGATAAAATTATCACAGGTATGCATGGCAAAGTTAGATGAGGCTGAGAAGAGGGTGGACATACTTATGAAAGATAAGGGTAAGCCGGTCTTAAAACCCTTTTTAGCTGAAACAACAGGTGATGATGACCATACAATTGATGAATAGTTTTTCCCTGACATCATATCTTGAAGAAAAAAGAGGGATAGTAGAAAAGAATTTGCTTATGTTATTAGGCCCTCCTGAAATCTATCCTTCAATTTTATACGAATCCATGCACTACAGTCTGCTTGCAGGAGGGAAGAGGATAAGACCTGTACTAACTATTGCTGCGGCTGAAGCGGTTAACGGTACAACAGAATTTGCCATTCCTGCAGCTGTCGCCGTAGAGATGATACACACATATTCCCTTATACATGACGACCTTCCTGCTATGGACAATGATGATCTACGAAGAGGAAAACCTGCAAATCATAAGGCCTTTGGTGAGGCAGCAGCCATACTTGCCGGAGATGCACTGCTCACGCAGGCGTTCTCTCTGCTTTCGGATAAATTTCTATGGATTAATACACCAGCAAACGATGTGTTGCGCATTATTCATGAGATAGGGATTGGCGCAGGTCCTTTAGGAATGGTAGGCGGCCAGCAAATAGATATAGAATCTGAGGGTAAGAATCTAAATTTAAGTAATCTTGAGCTTCTGCATAGAAAAAAGACAGGCGCATTGATAAGGGCCTCTATAAGGGCAGGAGGCATAGCAGGAGGCGCTACGGATATTCAACTTTCTGCATTAACAGAGTATGCTGAAAAGATAGGACTCGCCTTTCAGATTGCAGATGACATACTGGATGTAGAAGGAAGTCCTGAAGAGGTAGGCAAATCTACAGGCAAGGACTCCAAACAGAATAAGAATACATATCCCGCACTGTTAGGTCTTGAAGAATCAAAGATACTTGAAAATAAACTCGTAAATGAAGCTATAGACTCGTTAAAAGAATTTGATGAAAAGGCAGAAGCTTTAAGGGCGATTGCGCAGTATATAGTTGAAAGAAAAAATTAATGAGCCATGAGTAAGGACTATGAAATATTTAGATACAATTAACAGCCCTGAAGACCTGAAAAAGATCCCTTTAGAAGCTCTTCCTGCTTTAGCAGGAGAAATCAGGGAGAGGATTATTGAGGTAGTATCAAAGACCGGCGGACACCTCGCATCAAACCTTGGCGTTGTAGAGCTTACCATTGCCCTGCATTATATTTTCAATGCACCAAATGACGTTATAGTCTGGGATGTCGGGCATCAGGCTTATGTACACAAGTTACTTACAGGACGGAGAGATAAGTTCCATACCTTGCGACAGCACGGCGGCATAAGCGGCTTTCCAAAGCCTGATGAAAGCGTTTACGATGCGTTTAATGTCGGGCATTCCGGCACTTCTTTGTCAGCCGCCATGGGATTAGTTGAGGCAAGGGATAAAAAAGGGAAAAAAGATAAAATAATAGTTGTAATAGGTGACGGCTCCATGACCGCCGGTATGGTATTCGAAGCGCTTAACCATGCAGGGGATCTTAAAAAGGATATTATTGTAATACTCAATGACAATGAGATGTCCATATCAAGAAATGTTGGCGCTATCTCATCATATCTGAGTAAGATCATCACAGGGGAATTTTATACAAAGGTAAAAAAAGAGACAGAATATTTGATAAAGAATATCCCGCGCATTGGTGAGCCAATGCTAAAAGTCGCAAAAAAGGCTGAAGAATCTGTCAAAGGTTTAATGGGGCCGGGCACACTTTTTGAAGAGTTAGGCTTTAAGTATATCGGCCCGATTGACGGAAACAGATTTGATCACCTGTTTCCCACTTTGGAAAACATTAAAAAATTAAACGGTCCTTTACTCATTCATGTAGTAACTAAGAAGGGAAAAGATTACTCCCCTTCAGAAAATGACCCTGCATCTTTCCACGGTGTACCGCCCTTTGATATAACCACAGGTAAGCCATTAAAAAAGGCTGTAACACCCACCTATACAAAGATATTCGGTCAGACACTCATCAGGCTTGCTGAAATGGATAAGAAGATTATTGCCATATCAGCCGCAATGCCTGAAGGGACAGGATTAATAACATTTGCAGAAA
>JAHFER010000116.1 GCA_023248365.1 Nitrospirota bacterium | reverse complement strand
GGCCGCCACCGCCAAAAACATATATCTTGCCCTTATATACAGCCACTGCTGAATGTGAGCGTGCAGTGTCCAGCGGTGCTTTATTAATCCATTGAGAAGTGTCTTTGTTCATTCGGAAATCCATTTTTAAACACAGAGACACAGAGGCACAGAGGTTTTTTATTTGCAAACTTAAATCTCAAATCTTTTCTCTGTGTCTCAGTGCCTCTGTGGTTATTTTCATTTTCCTTTGTGGCCCTTATTTATTCTTCAGCACCTTTTTGTCTGTTAATATATCTTCCTTACCGACTTTTACCTCTCCAAATGATTTGATTCCGAGATAATGGTCAACACCGAGATATAAGGCAGGCGTAACACTCTTAAGATCCGGTATCTTACTCTTTTTATCAAAGGCATTTCCACGCTGATGCACTGCAAGGACTTCTCCTATGAACAATACATGATCCCCTGTTTTATAACTTTTAACGACCTTGCACTCATATGCCGCATAGGCAACTTTAAGTACAGGTGTTGCTATCTCAGAAGCCGGCAGTGTCTTTATTTTATAAGTAGAAAATTTGTCAATCTCATCGCCTGACGTTCTTCCTACTGCTGCAATAATCCCTATATTGTCAAATGTAAGAAAGTTTGCAGTAAACTCACCACTCTTCTTTAGCATTTTGAACGAATGCCTGTCCGGAGATATTGCCACTGCAAAGAGCGGCGGGTCAAAAGATAATGCAATATGCCACGCACATGCCAGGGCATCTAATTCATCTCCTGATTTGACGACCACTACAGCAGGTACAACAGGATAGTAATGATAGAAGCCTGACTTCCCTATGTCTTTTTCTACTTTCATCTTTGTTCCTCCATTGATTTAATTTAGGTGCTACAGGGCATTATAAAAATGACTTTGAAGAGTGTAGCAGAGAAGTTTAAAAAAGTCATTAGCGAAGCAATAAAAACTCTTGACATGCCTTTTTTAAGCTGGTATAGTTGTATCCGACTTGATTAGTCGGATACAAAAATAGTCGGATTTAAAAGGACGGATTTAAAGGAGATGATAATAAGGTAATGCTTAAGTTAACAAAGAAAGTTGATTACGGACTGTTGGCAATAGCCTATATTGCAGGAAATCATAGCGATAGGGTAGTAAACACAAAGGAGATTGCTGAGACCTACAGTATTCCGGTAGAACTTCTGGCAAAGATACTTCAGCGGCTTGTAAAGGTTGGATTGATTGCAAGTCTCAGCGGGCCAAAAGGGGGATACAGTCTTAGTGTAAATCCGTCTGAAATTACAGTGGCGCAGATTATTAATGCGCTGGAGGGCGACATAAATATCCTGAATTGTTCAGAAGAGGATAACGTAAAATGTTTTCAGTTTGACAGATGTAACATTCGAACACCGATGCAAAAATTGGAGTACAGGATAAGGAATTTATTGCATAAAACAACGCTTGATGAATTGTTAGAAGCGTATATAACAAAAGCCGTTTAAACTGTTTAAACAACTTAAACGGTTTCTTAACAAAAAAGGAGAAATTTATGAAGCTTCCCATTTACATGGACAATCACTCTACCACCAGGGTTGATCCCAGGGTAGTAGATGCTATGCTCCCTTACTTTACTGTCCATTTCGGCAATGCTGCAAGCCGTAATCACAGTTTTGGATGGGATGCAGATAAGGGTGTTGAGGCCGCAAGGGAAAAGGTTGCAAAGATTATAGCCGCTGATTCAAGGGAGATTATCTTTACAAGCGGCGCTACAGAATCTAATAACCTTGCACTTAAAGGCGTGGTAGAGATGTACGCTGAAAAGGGGAATCACATAATTACCCAGGTTACAGAGCATCGTTCTGTACTTGATACCGCAAAAAGGCTTGAGAAGGCCGGTATAAATGTAACATTTTTACCTGTAGATAAAGATGGGGTTGTTAATCCTGATGATGTGATTAAAGCAATAACTGACAAGACAATTCTTATATCAATAATGCTTGTCAATAATGAGATTGGTGTTATACAGCCTGTCACAGAAATAGGAGAGATAGCTAAGGACAGGGGTATATTGTTTCATTGTGATGCTACTCAGGCCGTTGGAAAGGTCAGGGTTGATGTTGACATGATGGGGATAGACCTCTTGTCATTTACAGCGCACAAATTTTATGGTCCTAAAGGGATTGGGGCATTGTATATGCGTAAAAAGAATCCACGCGTAAGGCTCTCCCCCATGATAGACGGCGGCGGACACGAGAGGGGAGTCCGTTCAGGGACTCTTAATGTCCCCGGAATTGTCGGATTTGGTAAGGCGTGCGAGATTGCAGAGGATGAGATGGCTGATGAATCAGAGCGTCTTGTGAAGCTGAGAGAGAGGTTACGCCTGGGGATTATGAATTCGTTAGAGGAGGTCTATCTTAACGGCCATCCATCAAGGAGGATGCCGGGAAATCTGAACCTCAGTTTTGCATATGTAGAGGGTGAGTCAATGTTAATGGGGCTTAAAGAGATAGCGCTCTCCTCCGGCTCAGCATGCACCTCTGCCACACTTGAACCCTCTTATGTTCTTTCGGCATTAGGAGTAAGCGCAGAGTTAGCGCACTCATCAATAAGATTCGGACTTGGCAGGTTTAATACTGAAGAAGAGGTTGATTATGTAATAAAGAGGGTAATTGAAACTGTAAATCGTCTGCGGGATATGTCTCCTTTATATGAAATGGCAAAGGAAGGCATTAACCTTAAGGATGTATCATGGAAAAAAGACTGATGGCTTCGGAAAAAGCCCCATCTGCGGCGTTGCGCTGCATCCTTCGTCATTGCGGCGTACAACAAAGTACGCCTCATTCCTCAGGATTTGAGCGCCTTGCACCTGGAACTTTTTACGAAGCCATAACGATTAAAAGGAGGTGTTTAAGATGTCATACAGCGATGAGGTAGTAGAACACTTTAATAACCCCAAAAATGTGGGGAGCTTTAAAAAGGATGAGAAAGACGTTGGAACCGGTATTGTAGGGGCGCCGGAGTGCGGGGATGTAATGAAACTCCAGTTAAAGATTGACAACGGGGTTATTGTTGATGCAAAATTTAAGACCTTTGGCTGTGGCAGCGCCATAGCAAGTTCAAGTCTGGCAACAGAGTGGGTTAAGGGTAAGACGATAGATGAGGCTATGACTATCAGGAATACAGATATAGTTGAAACTCTTCATCTGCCGCCGGTAAAGATTCACTGCTCTGTTCTTGCTGAAGATGCTATAAAGGCCGCAATTGAAGATTATAAGAAAAGAACAAACGGCGGGTAACAAAAAATTAAGGAGGATAAAAAAATGGAAACAACTACAAGTCATCCGGTTACTTTAACTGAGAATGCTATAAAAGAAGTAAAGAAGCTTCTTGAGACCAATAATATGACAGGAGCCGGTCTGCGGGTCGGGGTTACAGGCGGCGGCTGTGCTGGTTTCACTTACGTGTTAAATTTTGACAATGAAGTAAAATCAGATGATCAGTCATATGAAGTAGAGGGGATAAAGGTAATTATAGATATTAAGAGCGCCCTTTATCTCTATGGGACCACTATAGATTATAGTGCAGGGCTTACCGGCGGCGGGTTTAAATTTATCAACCCCCATGCAAAGGATAGCTGCGGTTGCGGGTCTTCGTTTACAGCGTAAATCTGTTTTGTCATTCCCGCGAAAGCGGGAATCCAGAGATATGGAGCTGAGGCATTGAGCACTAAAAAGGTAAATGTAACCTTTCAGCCTGTGAATGTAACAGTTGAAGCTGAAGAAGGTACATCAATTCTTAATATAGCATTGGAACATGACATACATATTGACCATAACTGCGGGGGAAATTGTGCGTGTACCACATGTCATGTGATTATCAAAAAGGGTATGGAGAACCTTTCTGAATTGGAAGATGAGGAGTCTGACATGCTGGATAAGGCAAAAGGACTGACACTAACATCACGCCTTGGATGTCAGGCACTTGTATATGGAGATGTTGTTGTAGAGATACCGAAGAAATAATTCAAATGAAACTCACATGGAAAGATTCAGAAGATATTGGAATAGAGCTTTATGAAAAATACCCTGATGTTGACCCGCTTACTGTAAGATTTACTGATCTTCATGCCATGATTACATCCCTTCCTGATTTTTCTGATGACCCAAAGAAGTCTAATGAAGGGATACTTGAGGCTGTACAGATGGCGTGGTATGAGGAGTATAAAGACAGTAAGCGGTAAGCAGTGAACAGAAAGCAGAAGTAAGACACTACGGTATGTCATTCCCGCAGGTATTTAGCGGGAATCCAGAACTTAAAAGACTTAGATGTCTTCCGACAAAGTACTTAGGGCATGATTGGAACCGCCCCTTAGATATTCCTTAAGATAATTTCCTGTATAAGAACGCTCAACCTTTATTATCTCTTCAGGTGTTCCTTTGGCAATGACCTCGCCGCCGTTTTCTCCGCCTTCAGGGCCAAGGTCTACGATATAATCTGCTGATTTTATAACATCCATATTGTGTTCTATAACTACCACTGTGTTGTTATTGTCAACAAGCCGGTTAAGTATGGTAAGCAATTTCTTAATATCATCAAAGTGCAGTCCTGTTGTGGGCTCATCGAAAAGATAGAGAATGTCTATTGCATCTCTCCTTATTAATTCACTGCAAAGTTTGATTCTTTGTGCCTCTCCTCCGGAGAGTGTGGTTGCAGGTTGTCCGAGTCTTAAATAACCAAGTCCTACCTCATCAAGAAGTTTAAGGCTGTTTCTCAGCGCTTCATACTCTTTAAAGAATTCCGATGCTTCGAGCACAGTCAACTTTAGTACGTCACTTATATTTTTACCTTTATATTTTATCTTTAAGACCTCGGATTTATATCGTTGACCTTCGCATTTTTCACAGGTGATAAACATATCTTCAAAAAAATACATTTCAAGTTTCTGGAACCCGCTTCCCTGGCAGGCTTCACACCTTCCGCCTGAAGTATTAAAAGAGAAAGATGAGGCAGTAAGCCCCTTTAGCTTTGCATCTGTCCGGTCAGCAAAGATCTTTCTTATGGTATCAAATGCCTTTATGTAGGTAATTGGATTTGATCTGGGGGTTTTACCAATAGGTCTCTGGTCTATCATCTTCACGCCGCGAAGAGACTCTGCGCCGTAAAGCCTCTCAAACTTCCCCATCTTATCAAATTCTAATTTGAAAAATCTTGCAAGCGCCCTGTATAGGGTGTCTTGTATCAGGGTGCTTTTGCCTGAACCAGAAACACCGGTTATGCATGTTAAAGTATGAAGCGGAATTTCCAATGTTATGTTTTTTAAATTATTTTCTTTTGCACCGCTTATAACAAGAGAATTACCATTTCCTTTTCTCCTTGCATCAGGTACAGGAATATGTTTTTCACCTCTTAAATATTGAGCTGTCATACAGTCGGATTGCATAAATTTATTTATCTCTCCGGAGAATATAACCCTGCCGCCATTTTCTCCTCCGCCTGGCCCGATTTCCACTACATAATCCGCTGCCTCTATCATGCTCCGGTCATGTTCCACAACAATTACTGTGTTTCCATGTGATGCAATATCCTGTATTATCTCTGCAAGTTTATCTGTATCCCTTGCGTGAAGTCCTATGCTCGGTTCATCCAGTACGTATAAGGTACCGACGAGCCGGGAGCCAAGCTGGTTGGCAAGGTTAATCCTCTGTGATTCTCCACCGGATAATGTTCGTGTCTGGCGCAGAAGGGTCAGGTAATCAAGCCCTGTCTTTATAAAGAACCGTAGTTTCATCTTAA
>JAHFER010000115.1 GCA_023248365.1 Nitrospirota bacterium | reverse complement strand
GGCATCCCCAAGGGCTTCCTTGACAGGCTTTAGCTTTTCAGTCCCCTGCTCATCTATAGCCCTGGCAATTATAATCTGTCTTTCCATGGGTACGAATCTGTCAATGTTTATATCTTCTCCGGTCAATATCAATTCTTCAATGTGGGATGATATGGTGACAAGAGACAGCCCTCTACTCTTTCCTATCTCATGAAGGGAAAGCCCTTGCCTGCATAAGTCAAGGGTCATTCGGATTGTGGAAGTTTTCATTTCTCTCTGCGGCGCTTTAGGCAGTGACGCCGGCCTTGCCGAAGACCTCTCTCGTGGCTTAATACCCTTTATTCCACAATATTCAACTATACTATTCAGGAATATAGCGCCAAATTTATGCAGTTTCTTTTCGCCTACACCGCTAATGTCTGAAAGGGATTCAGTGTCATTTGGATACCGCGTAGCCATCTCCTTCAGTGTTGTATCAGGAAATATTATATATGGCGGAACCGCCTCCTCATCTGCCAGTCTTTTCCTGAGGGTCCTCAGGATTTCAAACAGTTCCCTGTCAAAGGCCTCATCCGCATTGCCGCGCATTTTTTGTAACGCCGCAGAAGGCTTTGCAACAACAGGTTTTGTAAGAGAGACCTTCTCACCTTTATAAAGCGCCCCTTTGCTCTTTTCATTGAGTTTGAGTATAGGGTATCTGTCCCCTTCCATATCCAGAAATCCAAGCTGCACAAGCTCCCTTGCAAACGCCTGCCATTGTTCTTTTGAATATTCCTTACCAATGCCATAGGTCGTAAGTGTTTGATGGTTCTTCTCAATGACCTTTTTATTTCCGGCCCCAATAAGGATATCAACCACATGATTAACCCCGAATGACTGACCAACCCTGTAGACGCAGGAGAGTAACTTCTGTGCAGGGATAGTTCCATCAAATCTCTCCTTAGGCTCAAGACAGGTATCACATCTTTCGCAGTTTGATTCAGGAAAATCTTCTCCGAAATATGCCAGTAATACCTTTCTGCGGCATTTAGTTCCTTCGCAGTAATCAATCACCTTCTTAAGTTTCTGATAAGAGATATCCCTGTCCCGCTGGTCCTCCTTCTGACTGATAAAATACTCTATCTTTACCTTATCCCCGTAACTAAATAAGAGAATACAATCTGACGGAAGCCCATCCCTGCCTGCCCTGCCGGTCTCCTGATAATAACCTTCAAGGTTTTTTGGCAGGTCGTAGTGGATGACATACCTCACATTCGGTTTATCTATGCCCATCCCAAAGGCAATGGTAGCAACCATAATATCGGCGTCGTCTTTGATAAACCTGTCCTGATTCTTATCCCGTTCCTCTGCCGTAAGTCCGGCATGGTATGGGAGGGCACGGTATCCGGACTCCTGCAGGTTAAGCGACAAGCTGTCTACCATTTTTCTGCTCTGACAATAGATAATCCCTGATTCCTTCTTGCGCCCCTCCAGGAGTTTTAGTAACTGCTGGTATGGATTTACCTTTGGTTCGATTCTGTAATAGAGATTCTTTCTGTTGAAACTCGCCTGGTATCTATTACATTGAGGAATCTTTAACTGCCGTGCTATATCATCCTGCACATCCCCTGTGGCAGTAGCAGTCAGTGCAATCAGGGGTACGGCGGAAAAGTTCTCCTTAAGCGTTCTAAGCTGCCTGTACTCAGGCCTGAAGTCGTGCCCCCACTCAGAGATACAGTGTGCCTCATCAACCGCAAAAAGGCTTATATGGAGACCCTTTAAAACCTCAAGGAACCCCGGCACCATTAATCTCTCAGGCGCAATATAGAGGATTTTAATATCACCATGTTTTACTGTCCCCATTATCCTGTTCATCTCATCATAGGACAGCGAGCTGTTTATGAATGCCGCTGAAATTCCGTTGGATACAAGCCCATCCACCTGATCTTTCATCAGCGCAATAAGGGGTGAAACCACAATTGTCATACCATCAAATAGCAGGGCCGGCAGTTGATAGCAGAGAGACTTCCCGCCTCCGGTCGGCATCAGTACCAGCAAATCCTTCCTGTCAAGGACATCCTTTATGATAGCCTCCTGTAATGGGAGAAAGTTTGTGTAGCCAAAATACTTATGAAGGGTTTTAAGCATAGAATATTCTCCTTAGATGCAAATGAATATATGGCAAACGTTTACAATTATACATACTAATGCCAAAATCTGGAAGTCACTTTCCTGCTTTAGGGTAATTTCTGTTGACAGAAAAAACATCTTTTTGCCATAATACCCGTAGGAAGGAAAGTCCCCCTATCTATATGAATATCCAACTCCTCCTGACTTTTATCATACTGATTGTAGCCATTAGCCTGTTCCTTAGCAACAGGCTGCGGCCTGACCTCATAGCATTATTGACTGTCGTAACCCTTGGGTTATCCGGCATTCTGACGCCTGAGGAGACCTTCTCCGGCTTTAGTCGTTCGGCTGTAATTACAATAATGGCTATCTTTATCCTGGCCGAAGGACTTCAGCGCACCGGCGTAACTGAAAAGGTCGGCGACCTTCTGTTGAGAATTGCAGGTAAGCGTGAGAGTTCTATGGTGATTATTGTTATGCTGGCCGGTTCCTTCCTTTCCCTGTTCATGAACAATATCGCTGCCGCATCTGTATTACTGCCGGCAGTTACAGGGGCAGGGCGCAAGGCAGGAGTTAATCCGTCGCGTATTTTAATGCCGCTGGGTTTCGCTACGATACTGGGAGGCACTGCTACACTACTCACCACCACCAACATTGTAGTTAGCAGCTTGCTGCTTCAGCAGGGGTTGGCCGGTTATGGCCTGTTAGACTTTGCACCCGTAGGTCTGCCTATAATCATTGTTGGAGTGATTTATATGGTAATCGCCGGACGGCATATTCTTCCGGCAAACGCATCTGACGGTCATACAGAGACCATCAATCAGGCCAAAGACGACCTGATTAATCTTTATCGCCTCGGTGAAAGTTTATTCCGGATCCGAGTACCTGCAGGATCAGTTATGACAGGTAAATCATTGGCACAGAGCACCTTTCGGGAACGTTTTAATTTAACCGCGGTGGCAATAGAGAGCAACGGATTTGTAACCCTGTCCCCGCCCCCGGACCACATTTTGCAGCAAGGCGACATTATACTCTTTGCAGGAAATGTGACGGATGTGCATAAGCACGATGTGGAACCCTACTTTGAGATTCTACCGCACCGGGACTGGTGCGAACAAGACCTGGAGTCTCCGGCGATTGTAGTAACTGAAGCGGTTCTGGCTCCACGTTCAGGGCTGATTGGTCAGACGCTGCGACAGGCACACTTTCGGGATAAGTACGGTATGACTGTGCTGGCGGTCTGGAGGGGAGGCAAGCAAATCCGCTCCGGGTTAGCCGACCTTCCCTTTCAGTTCGGGGATGCCCTGCTCCTGCAAGGGCCGCGGGAACGCCTGCGGGTGCTTCACGCCGAACCAGACCACCTTATTGTATTGGCTAATGAGAAAGAAAAAGAAGAAGTCAAATTGGTACCGACCAAAGGCCGGCTTGCAATGGCCATCATGTGTATTGTTTTGCTGCTGGCGGCAATCAGCCCAAACATAATTGGTGAGGTAATGCTGGGCGGGGCGCTGGCAATGGTGCTGCTTGGGGTACTGACGATGGACCAGGCCTACCAGGCAGTCGAATGGAAGAGCGTCTTTCTTATTGCCGGTATGCTTCCTATGGGCATTGCCATCACAAAAACCGGAGCTGCCGCACTTATGGCGAATTGGTTAATATCCATACTTGGACCAGCAGGGCCTATGGCGCTATTGGTGGGGTTGTTCTGGCTTACGGTAATTTTAACACAGGCCATGACTGGCGCCGCTGTGGCCGCCGTCGTGGCCCCAATTGCTATTCAAACAGCCCGAACTATTGGGGCAGATCCGCGCTCAATGGTCATGGGCGTTGCATTAGCCGCATCAATGGCCTTTATGACGCCATTAGGACACGCTGTAAACGTGCTGTTCATGGGACCGGGCGGCTACAGTTTTCGGGACTATTTTAAGGTTGGCTTGCCGTTGACAATACTTTTATTCTTAACAATCATCTTATTATTCCCGCTCTTCTGGCCGCTGATGCACCAATAACTAACTACCCCTTCTGCCCAAAATTGATAATACTACTTCTTTATGCTATATTTTTTGCATGATTTTCAACTACTACTTTTTACAGCTTTAGCTGACAAGTCCTGACAGTCATGTTGGATACAAAAGAAAATAAGATCAACAAGGCCGTTATATACAGTATTCTGCTGACTATCGGGATATTTATTATAGACCTCCTTACCCCCCTGGGAGTAGCGGCTGCGATACCTTACATTGCCGTAATATTACTTTCATTCAGGTTTCCTGAACGCAGGCACATAATAATCGCCGGGATAATTGTTTCAATTTTAACGATACTCGGTTTCTTTCTCTCGCCAACCGGAGAAAAGCTTTCAATAGTTATTGCAAACAGGCTTCTTGCTCTTTTCAGTATATGGGCAGGCATTATATTCGTATCCAGATACAGATCTTCTATTGAAGTTATACACGAATCAAAAGAATCATTAAGAAAAGAAAAGGAGACCGTCCAGTTATATGCAGATGAATTAAAACGCTCCAATGCGGAGTTGGAGAAGTCTTACCAGAAGTTTTACAACCTTTCAGCCAGGCTTCAATACCTGAGAGAAGAGGAAAGAAAGACTATAGCCAGTGAAGTTCACGACGAGCTTGGAGGACTTTTTACAGCTTTGAAGCTGGAATTATTTTCAGCATTCAGTTCACTAAAGGCTGATAAGGTACATATTGATGAGATAAAAGATTCACTTACAAACCTTATAGATAAGGGAATTGAGATAGTACAGAGTATCTCTGTTGAACTGCGTCCTCACATATTGGATCACTTCGGCCTTATACCGGCCATTGAATGGTATGTCCAGGAGTTTCAGAAAAGGGCAAAGATCCGATGTGTGCTTAATCTTAGCGATGAGAGCATCTGTTTTGATAAAGACCGGGCTACTGCAGTATTTCGCATTATGCAGGAGGCCCTGACCAACATAGCAAGACACGCAAAGGCATCAAAGGTTATAGTCGAAGTAACTAAAACAGGAAATGGAATTGAATTGAAAGTTGAAGACAACGGCATAGGAATTGATGAAGAAAAGATAAATGACCCTCATTCCTTTGGATTAATGAGTATACAGGAGCGTACGCTTTATCTTGGCGGAACATTAACAATCAAAAGGACTAATAACAAAGGGACAGCAGTAGTTGTGAATATTCCGGTTGAGGAAAGATGAAATGAGAATGATAAATGTAATAATAGCTGATGACCACCCTATCTTCCGGGAAGGCATTAAAAAGATAATCTCAAAAACCGGCGATATAAGAGTTACTGATGAGGCAAGCTCAGGAGATGAATTACTTAAAAAGGTAAAGAAAAATAACTACGATGTCATAATCCTTGATATTTCCATACCTGACAGAAGCGGACTGGAAATCCTCAAAGATTTACAGGATGCAAAACATAGGCGTGCAATCCTTATCCTAAGTATGCACCCGGAGGAGCAGTATGCCATACGCGCGTTAAAAGCAGGCGCATCCGGTTATCTTACAAAAGGTGGCGAACCGGAGGAATTGATAAAGGCAATTAGAAAGGTCTCATCAGGCGGCAAATATGTCAGCCCGTTCCTTGCAGAAAAATTGGCAACTGACCTGAACGCAGGCCCCGAACAACCCCCTCACGAAATACTTTCTGACAGGGAATATCAGGTTATGACTATGCTGGCTTCCGG
>JAHFER010000114.1 GCA_023248365.1 Nitrospirota bacterium | reverse complement strand
AGGAGTATCAAGGATTGTGTCTGTTAATCTTACAAGAAAAGAGCAGGATTCTTCAATGCTTGTTTTATCTGCGGCTACCTAAGACTGTATTACTGGAAGTAAGAACTATCCGGTTTTTTCCGAGACTCTTTGCCATGTACATAGCCTGATCTGATAATCTAAGGAGTTCAATCTCATCTTTTGCGTGCTCAGGATAACCTGCAATGCCGAAACTTGCAGAGACTCTTAAAGACAGGCCTTCGTCCTTGAGGAAGAGATGATTATTTATATCTGTCTGAATCCTTTCTGCAATTTTTAAGGCCGCCTCAACAGGGGTAAGTGGTAGCACTATAACGAACTCATCTCCACCGTACCGTGCAATAATGTCTACATCTCTTAGGGCGCTTATAAGTAAGCCTGCGACTTCTACGAGTGTTTTACTACCGGAGAGGTGGCCGTGTCTGTCATTAACAAGCTTAAAAGAGTCCAGATCCAGAAATATAACTGAAAAATTTGATCCATACCGCCTGCTTCTTTTTACCTCTGAATTAAGCGCCCTGTAGAGATACCTTAAATTAAAAAGTCTTGTGAGATCATCTGTAACTGCCAGATTGGCCATTTTTTGATAAAGATTTGACCGTTCAATGGCAATAGCTGCCTGGGCAATCAATTTTAACATGAGCTCTTTATCTTTTTTAGTAAAGGATGTATGGTTTTTTTTGTTGAATATTTCGAGTACGCCGATGGTCTTTTTTTTATTTATTATTGGAATACAAAGTACATTTCTTGGTACAAAGCCCAGTTTTTCTTCTTTAAAATAGCCTGAAAAGCGTTTGTTACTTGATATACCATTTACTATTAAAGGAATCCCTTTTTCAGCAACCCATCCTGCTGCTCCTTTTCCTTTCTGTATGCGGCGTCCCTGCAATCCTTCTGGTTGTTTCCCTTTTGTAATTGCATAATACAGATCATCTCTTTCATCGTCTAATAGAAGCAGAGACCATGCCTCTGAAGATACAAGTTTTTGGACATTATCCATGATTATGTCCAGAACCTTTTCAACTTCAAGAGTGGATGTAAGGGCCTTGCCTACATTGATAAAAAAGGAGAGTTCTTTCTTCATCTGCTTCAGGACTGTCTTTAGCTCTTTATTTTCCTGTCTCAGATTTTTCATTTTAAAAATCCCTTTCAAGTACTCTTAATCCTCTTTTTAGAAAAGGGGAACAGGTAATGAACAGATAAAAATTAATACGGTTTTTATATATCGGTAAAAGTTGCCGGTGATTTTAATAATTAAGCACCGTGGCACTTTTTATATTTTTTCCCGCTTCCGCAGGTACAGGGGTCATTTCGTCCGATTTTCGGATCACTCTTGTGTGCGGGATTTGGAGTAGGGGACTCACCTCTGTTAAGGTGCATAGTATGAGGCTGGGGTATTGCAGGCCTGAGAACAGCGCGGCGTACAGGTGGTGTAACGGCCTTGGGTGTGTCTGATTGTGAATGAGGTTCAGGCTGAGGCATAAATTTGGGTGTAGATTCTATCGCAGGTTGAGGAGTATGTTCATGTTCATGGGTATGTTGATGATGAGTATCTCCTGCAGGTTCTTCCCGCACTAATTGTATCTTAAATAACCGCTCAAGAGTCTCTGATTTTATGCGGCCTATCATTGCATTAAACAGGTCAAAACCTTCCATCTTGTATTCTATCAGTGGGTCCTTCTGTCCGTAACCTCTCAGCCCAATTCCTTCCTTCAGATGATCCATGCCAAGAAGATGATCCTTCCACTGTGCATCAACAACCTGAAGTAGGACTACTTTTTCAATTTGTCTCATTACATCAGAACTGAATTCATTTTCTTTATTGTTATATGCCTTGCGTGTTTTTTCTAATAAAATATCTTTTAATCCCTCGATGCCGGTATTTGTAGCTTCTAACTCACCTTCCTGTATTTCGAGAGAGAATTGTCTTTGAAGTGATTCCTGAAGCCCCTTTAAGTCCCAGTCCTCAGGGTATGAATCTTTTCCGCAGTAGATAGCCAGGATGCCGTCAAGATCATCTTCTATCATGTCGGAGACCATATCTGTAAGGGCTTCTCCCTGCAGTATCTGCCGCCTCTGGCCATAGATAACCTCTCTCTGCTGGTTCATTACATCATCATATTCAATGAGGTGTTTTCTTATATCAAAGTTATGGGCCTCTACCTTTTTCTGGGCGCCTTCTATTGCCCTGCTAACCATCCTGTGTTCAATAGGTGTTCCTTCTTCCATACCAAGTCTGTTCATTAATGAGGCTATCTTTTCAGATCCGAATATACGCATCAAGTCATCTTCAAGAGACAGGTAAAACCTGGAGGAGCCGGGGTCACCCTGACGTCCGGATCTTCCGCGAAGCTGATTATCAATACGCCTTGACTCATGTCGTTCAGTTCCTAAAATATGAAGACCGCCTAATTTAATAACCTCTTCCTTTTCCTTTTCACACAGAACATTATATTTATGGTGTACCTTGTCTATTTCTTCCTGTGCCATATCAGGTTGTTTCATTATTTCATGTTTTGCAAGGAAGTCCGGGTTGCCGCCTAATAGGATATCTGTTCCTCTGCCTGCCATGTTTGTTGCTATTGTTACAACTCCCTTTCTTCCTGCCTGAGCAATTATCTCTGCCTCACGTTCGTGATATTTTGCATTCAGGACTGTATGCTTAACCCCTTTTTTCTTTAACAGGGCTGATATCCTCTCAGATTTTTCTATAGAAACTGTTCCTACCAGTGCAGGCTGTCCTGTTTCATTAAGCTCAATTATCTCATCTACAATGGCATTGAACTTTTCCCGCTCTGATTTATATACGAGATCCGAATTATCTATCCTGATCATTGACCTGTTTGGAGGAATTACAACAACTTCGAGATTGTAAATCTTTTGAAATTCCTCTGCCTCTGTATCTGCTGTTCCTGTCATGCCTGACAGCTTGTTGTAAAGCCTGAAATAATTCTGAAAGGTTATAGTTGCGAGAGTCTGATTTTCTTTTGCAATAGTTACATTCTCTTTTGCTTCTAATGCCTGATGGAGGCCGTCACTGTATCGCCTTCCCGGCATTAGCCTGCCGGTAAATTCATCTACTATGAGAACCTCGCCGTCTTTAACCACATAATCCACATCACGTTTAAAAATAACATGGGCTTTCAATGCCTGTGTAACGTGGTGTACCATATCAATGTTCGATAAATCGTAGAGATTAGTCAGACCAAGTAATTCTTCAACCCGTACATTGCCCTCTTCAGTCAATGCTACAGTTCGTGTCTTTTCTTCGATGGTGTAATCCGACCCTTCCCGCATAAGAGGAATTATCCTGTTTATCTTGTAATATTTGTCTGTGGATTCCTCTGTGGAACCTGAAATGATAAGCGGGGTCCGTGCCTCATCAATTAATATGCTGTCTACTTCGTCAACTATTCCATAATTTAATTCTCTCTGGACAAACATGGCGGGATCAAATTTCATGTTATCCCGAAGGTAATCAAATCCGTATTCATTGTTTGTACCGTAAACTACATCACAGGCATATGAACGCTGCCGTTCGTTATCAGGCATATCATGCTGGATAGTCCCAACTGTCAGACCAAGGAATTGGTATATCTCACCCATCCACTGACTGTCACGTTTTGCCAGATAATCATTTACAGTAATAACATGCACACCTTTTCCAGGAAGGGCATTAAGATAAACAGGTAATGTAGCTACCAATGTCTTACCTTCACCTGTCTTCATTTCTGCTATCTTTCCTTCGTGCAGAACCATTCCACCTATAAGCTGTACATCGAAATGCCTCATTCCGAGTACCCTCTTTGAGGCCTCACGTACCACGGCAAATGCCTCAGGCAGTATGTCTTCTATTGTTTTTCCGGCGGCAAGGGCAGAACGGAACTCATCCGTCTTCTGCCTTAGTGCGGTATCAGACAGAACAGATATTGCAGGTTCAAGAGAGTTTATACGCTCAACATTAGCCTGAAGGCGTTTTATTTCCCTATCATTTCTTGTGCCTATTATTTTTTTAAAAATACTTCCAAACATAAGTTGATTTATTCCAATCTTTTCATTTATAGCATTTTTAGATTATTTCTGCAAATCGAATTCAATGGGGCATAAATTGCAGAGTGGGATTTTTTTACATAAGTCTTTTCCTACCCTTACTATAAGGGCATGATATTCATTATACAGTTGAGTATCTTCACTAACATTCTCCATAAATAAAGCCTGAATTTCATGATAGCCTGAATTTATTGCAGCTAAACCATGCCGTATAAGAATACGTTTTGTATATGCATCAACAACAAATACAGGGTATTCGCCTGCATAAAGGAGAATCGAGTCTACGGTCTCCGGCCCCAGTCCGTTTACCTTAAGAAGTTTATTTCTTAGTAAAGAAACATTTTCCTTGAGCATATCATCAAGATTTCCTTTATATTCGTCAAAGAGAAAACTTAAAAAATTTTTAAGACGTTTTGCCTTTATATTAAAGTATCCTGAGGACCTTATTAAACCGGCCAGAGTATCTATCGGTAGATCATATAATTTCTTAGGAGAAAAATTCCCGGAACTTTTCAGAGATGCTATAGCTTTTTCCACGTTTTTCCATGAGGTGTTCTGGGTAAGGATGGCGCCAATTATCACCTCAAACGGAGTTTCACCAGGCCACCAGTGCTGCGGCCCGAATCGTTCAAATAAAGAATTATAAATAGTTACGAGATCGTGTTTTCTTCTATCCATTTCAGATAATCTTCAGATCCTCCAATCAAGGGTAGAGCTATAATCTCAGGTACTGTGTAACTATGAATTTTTTTTACATGCTCTATTATCTTGCCGAGTAAATGTTTTTTACTCTTTATTATCAATAAAACTTCTGTTGCCTGATCTGTTTTCCCCTCCCAGAAAAAGATTGATTTAATTGAGGGTACGAGATTGACACATGCCGCTAGATGATGATTTACCAGTGATGCAGCAATCTTCGTGGCCTCTTCTGAAGAACCGGCGGTTATGAGTATAATGATGAAGTCCATAATCTTCCTTTATTCTTTATTAAGAATAGGTTATATTCTATATGGTTGTCTGTGTCAAGGGAGGTGAGATATGCGGGTAAAAATAAATAATTCCATTTTAGAATTAGTAGAGGGTGATATAACACAGCAGGACACGGAGGCAATAGTCAACGCTGCTAATTCCGGCTTACGGGGCGGAAGCGGAGTTGATGGGGCTATTCACAGGGCCGGCGGGCCGCAGATTATGGAAGAGTGCAGAAAGATTGGAGGCTGTCCCACCGGCGGGGCCGTAATAACAACAGGGGGAAGATTAAAGGCGCGGTATGTAGTGCACACGGTTGGCCCAATCTATCATGGAGGAGGGAAGGGAGAGGCAGAACTTCTTGCAAGTGCGTATAGAAACAGCCTGACCATTGCATTAGATAAAGGTGTAGGAAGCATAGCGTTCCCTTCAATCAGTACCGGTGCTTATGGTTACCCTTTAGAGGAGGCAGCACGTATTGCACTTAAGGCAGTAATAGATTTCTTAAATGAGCATGGAGAGATTACGCTTATTCGCTTTGTGTTATTCGGACCTGCTGCTTATAAGGCATATGCAGATGAGCTGAAATTCCTTAAAGGAAGCACAAAAAAAGTGTAACAGTTTACCGCAGAGGACGCAGAGAGCGGAGAGAGAATTTATTGATTATAAAGGATTTTCCTCCGTGTCCTCCGCGCTCTCTGCGGTGAACTATTACAAAAACATTAAGTTCATTAGGTGTCGCCGTCGAGTGTTTACTTGCCGAATTGAATTTCAAAGGTAGT
>JAHFER010000113.1 GCA_023248365.1 Nitrospirota bacterium | reverse complement strand
CATTAACCACATCCGGTAAGGTTTGGGATATTTCAAGGCATTTAATCCTGCCTGTATTTCTTGAGGCATTCGGAGGTCTTGCAGGTCTTTCAAGATATATGCGGAGCAACATGCTGGAGGTTATAAGGGCTGACTACATTACAACGGCAAGGGCAAAGGGACTTTCGGAGAGAATGGTAATATATAAACATGCACTTCGTAATGCACTTCTGCCTGTAATTACAATACTGGGTCTGGCCATTCCAGGGCTTATCGGCGGGAGCGTAATCTTTGAAACCGTCTTTGCAATCCCCGGCATGGGGCAATTGTTTTTCATGTCTGTTATGACAAGGGATTATCCTTTGATTATGGGAATACTTACAATAGGGGCGATACTAACGCTTATAGGAAACCTGTTTTCGGATATTGGATATGCAATTGCGGACCCGAGGATAAGGGTACGGTGAGTTAAGTTATGGGTGATGGGTAATGAGTAATGGGTTGACAGATACTAAACAAAAGAGTTTGTTCTGGAAGAGGTTTAAGAAAAACAGGCTGGCGTTTATAGGGGGCATTATTGTTGTATCACTCTTCATAATTGCAATCCTTGCACCTGTTGCCTCTCCCTACAATCCGGACTCTATTGATGTTAGGCATATCCTTGAACCACCTGGAATCACACACCCCTTTGGAACAGATGAATTAGGCCGGGATATATTAAGCCGTATTATTTGGGGTGCAAGGATATCCTTGTCAGTTGGATTTGTCGCAGTTGGTATTTCAACAATGATTGGGATTATATTAGGCGCAATTTCAGGATACTACAGGGGTTGGACAGACAGGGTAATCATGCGCTTTGTAGATATAATGTTATCAATTCCGACATTCTTTTTACTCCTTGCGGTAATAGCCTTTTTAGAACCTGGCATCTGGAACATAATGATAGTAATAGGCCTGACCTCATGGATGGGTGTTGCAAGGCTCGTCAGGGCGGAGGTCTTATCAGTACGGGAAAGGGAGTTTGTATTGTCTGCAAGGGCAATAGGGGCCGGAGACTTCAGTATCATATTCAACCATATCCTCCCAAACTCTATGGCGCCTGTCCTTGTCTCAGCAGTTCTTGGAGTAGCAGGCGCAATACTCGTTGAGTCCGCCCTCAGTTTTCTCGGCATAGGAGTTCAGCCGCCAACAGCAAGCTGGGGAAACATCTTAACCGCTGGTAAAGACAATATTGAGATTGCCTGGTGGCTCTCTGTATTCCCGGGCCTTGCCATACTGGTTACTGTACTCGCCTATAACCTGCTTGGAGAAGGCATCAGAGATGCGATTGATCCGAGGATGAAGGTATAGATGGTTTGCCCCCCTACTTCTTTACAGGTGCAGATGGTGCAACAGGCACAGCCGGCGCTGAAGGGGCAGTCTTCTGTACTGGTGCAACTGGCTGTACTCCAGGCACAGCAGGAACAACCGGTTTAGCTGTAGTAGAAATTGGCGGCATATCCGGTGTACTTGGAATTACTGAGGAACTTACCTTTCTTTTACCGAAAAATGCGAGGGAAAAAGATGTTAATATAAATATTATTGCTGCAATAGTAGTGAGTTTTCCCAGAAAGCTTCCAGGCCCTCTGCTCCCAAATATGGTCTGGGACGATGCTGCGCCAAAGGATGCCCCAATCTCCGCCCCTTTGCCGGATTGCAGTAATACAACCCCTACAAGAAATATACTTACCAAAACATGAATTATTACGAGTAAAATTGTCATCTTCTTGAATTCTCCATTTCTAAATTGATCCGCTTACAATCTTAACAAATGAATCAACATTCAGGCTTGCACCGCCTACTAATGCCCCATCAATATCCGGTTTGTTTATCAAATTGTTTATATTCTCAGGTGTAACACTCCCGCCGTATAGTATCCTTACAGTCTCTGATGTCCCGCTGCCATATGTCTCCCTTAGTATGGCCCTGATAAATCCGTGCACCTCTTCAGCCTGCTCTGGTGTTGCTGTCTTTCCTGTACCGATTGCCCACAAAGGTTCATAGGCAATTACTACACTATTTACAGCCCCTTCGCTCAAACCATTAAGGCCCCCCTCTATCTGAGACCTGATTACCTTAAATGTTGTTTCTTCTTCCCTCTGCTGTAAAGACTCACCTACACAAAAAACCGGTGTCAGATTATAATTAAGCGCAGCATTTATCTTCTTGTTAACTGTTTCATCAGTCTCAGCAAAATACTGACGCCGTTCACTGTGGCCTATTATAACATATTTGCATCCTGCATCAACAAGCATAACAGGCGATACTTCTCCGGTGAAGGCGCCCTTTTCCTGCCAAAAGATATTCTGTGAAGCAAGGGCAAGGGACTCCTCGCCGGCTATAGAATCAGATACAGCCTTTAACGCTGTAAATGGCGGCGCTATTACCGTATCAGCACCATTAATATTTATCTCCTTAAATTTCTTCCTGAGATCGCTCACAAACTGCAAAGATTCCATAATCGTCTTATTCATCTTCCAGTTAGCTATTATCAGTGGCCTGCGTTGTTTATCCTGCATTTACCTGCCTTTCTTACACATTACTCATTACCAGTACCTTTACTCCTTTTCCTTCCTATCATCAAGCGCCATAATCCCCTCCAGCGGTTTTCCTTCCAGAAGCTGTAACACAGCGCCGCCGCCGGTGGAAATAAATGACATATTCTCAGATTCTCTTGCCTTGTCTACAGCATTGGCGGTATCGCCACCGCCTACAATGGTAAGGGCATAAGACTCTGCTATAGCATGTGCAACTGCAAATGTCCCGCGGGAAAAGGCATCAATCTCAAATACACCCATAGGCCCATTCCAGAGTATTGTCCTTGCATTTGTAATTGCCTCAGTAAATAGTTTGACAGAGGCCGGGCCAATATCAAGCGCCCTCCAGTCTTTTGGTATCTCCTGCATAGGAACTATCATAGTCTCTGCACCAGGATCCATACTCGGCGCCACTACACAGTCTACAGGAAGATAAAATTTAATTCCCTTTTCTCTTGCGTAGTTATATATCTTAAGCGCAATCTCCATCATATCAGGCTCTACAAGAGAATTTCCAACATCATATCCCATAGCCTTTAAAAAGGTAAAGGCCATCCCGCCGCCTATTACTACCTTATCAACCTTCTTCTCAAGATTTTCAATCATGCCGAGTTTACCTGAAACCTTTGCACCGCCGAGGACAGCGACAAAAGGCCGGACTGGATTCGCCATTACATCCGAAATATACTCCATTTCCTTCTTAACAAGGAAACCTGCTACAGCAGGTCTTACATATTTTGCTATTCCTGTAATCGAGGCATGGCTCCTGTGACTTGTCCCAAAGGCATCATTTACATAAACATCAGCAAGTGCAGCAAGTTTCTTTGCAAAGCCATCATCACTTTGCTCCTCTTCAGGATAGAATCTCAAATTCTCTAAGAGTACAACATCCCCGGATTCCATGCTGTTTACTGCCTTCTCTACCTCCGGCCCAATGCAATCATCAAGAAATATAACATTCTTGTTCAGTAGTCGTTGCAGCCTCCTGACAATAGTCGCCATAGTGAATGCCGGATTTTTCTTCCCCTTTGGTCTGCCAAGATGTGATGCCAGAATCACCTTAGCGCCTTCATCTATTGCATAATTAATCGTAGGCAAAGAAGACCGTATCCTTGTATCATCCGTAATGTTAAGCTCGGAATTCAGGGGAACATTAAAATCCACCCTTATAAAGACACGCTTATTCCTTATATTAACATCCCTGATCGTAAGTTTATTTAACATTTATTCAGGTTCTCCATAATTTAAAAATGACCCCACCCCTTCGACTTCGCTCAGGACAGGCCTGACCCTCCCCTTGAAGGGGAGGGAATTTTCATTACACATCACACATTACTCATAACCCATTACCGTTTACTCATATACAATATCAGATCTCTTATCCTTGAAGAATATCCCCACTCATTGTCATACCATGATATAATTTTGACCATACGCTTATCAATAACCGATGTTATGCTGCCGTCAACAATGCAAGAATGAGGATTTCCCTTAAAATCAATGGATACAAGCGGCTCTTCTGTATACTCAAGTATGCCTTTAAGTTTTCCGGATGCAGCACGCTTTAATGCTGCATTTACCTTTGCCGCATCAGCATCTTTCTCAAGTTCAACCACAAGGTCAACCATAGAGACATTTGGAGTCGGTACCCTGACTGCCATACCATCAAGCTTTCCTTCCATTTCAGGTATAACTAATGAAATAGCCTTTGCCGCACCTGTTGATGTTGGAATAAGAGATACTGCGGCAGCCCTCGCACGGCGCAAATCTTTGTGAGGCAGATCAAGGAGACGCTGATCATTTGTGTAAGAATGAACTGTTGTCATCAAACCATGCTTTATTCCAAAACTGCTTAACAGTACCTTAACTACCGGCGCAAGACAGTTTGTAGTGCATGAGGCATTTGAGATAATGTGATGTTTCTTTGAGTTATATTTATTTTCATTTACGCCCATTACAATCGTAAGGTCAGGGTCCTTGGCAGGAGCAGATATTATAACCTTTTTGGCCCCGGCCTTAAGATGTTTTTCAGCATCCTGCCGCTTTGTAAAAACACCGGTAGATTCAATGACTATATCTACTCCGAGGTCTCCCCACGGGATATTTACAGGGTCCCTCTCTGCAGTTATCTTTATTTCCTTTCCATCAACAACAAGTGCATTTGCCTTTGCTGAGATATCTGCATTGAGAATTCCAAAAACTGAATCATATTTAAGCAGATGTGCGAGTGTCTTTGAATCTGTCAGGTCATTAACAGCTACAATCTCAATATCCGGATTGTTATAAGACGTGCGGAAAAAATTCCTCCCGATCCTTCCAAATCCATTAATTCCAATTTTCAAACTCATACAAAGACTCCTTTCATTATAAATGTAACTTAGCCTGTTTGCGGATTATTTACGGATGTCAGCTCAATTAGTTAGTTCAATACTTTTCCCAAGGTTGACGCTCAAAAATGCCCAGGTGCAAGGAAGGACAATGATTTGAGCCGAGACGTACTCCTTTGTACGTTGAGGTTCACATCCGTAGTCCTGACGCCGCAGATGGGCGTTTTTCAGCGTCAACCAAGATAATAGAAAAAAACAGAAGATAAGTCAAGCGAGTTATCTTTTCTCAATATATAACTTAAGCAGCTTGTCTAAATCCAACTCAAATGCACTGCACGGCATGTGTATATCCCATCTGCGAAGTACCTCCGGATGAATCTCCCCTATTAAACCAACTATATTATCGCCGGCATATACACATCCCATCCTGCCTTCTATAAACGACTTATGATTACCTGCAACGAGCCTGTACTCTATCTGCAAATAATACATCAGTATTTCTAACACAGAATGAATTTCAGAAAAGTTAGCGCCAGGATGAGATAACATGGCTGCACATTTTATTAAAGTACTACTTGAAAGGTTATGCGAAGTATCCGGAATAGCTGTTTCACCGGTTTCAAAGGTCTTGTGGGGAAAAAAGCTTTTAATGCTTTCTGCCTCAATACGCATAAGAGATGGAACAACCCAGTGTCTCAATACTGAATAATTCGCTGACATTACATTATCTACCTCTACTACCTTTCCCTCAGTAAGGCACATCTTTTCCAGAATATCTTCCTTTGATGTAAGTATGTTAGAGATAATCTCCTGAAATCCTGAGCCTATCATGTGCCCTCTGACTAAGTCAGTGAACATCTCAATCTCTGTCAGGCCTCCAACTGTCATAACAGAAGGCATTACAGGTGTAAAGGTGTTATAACCACGGCTTATTGCAATATCCTCACATACGTCTATAGAATGCATAATATCATCCCTGAAA
>JAHFER010000112.1 GCA_023248365.1 Nitrospirota bacterium | reverse complement strand
GGGCTGCTCCAAAGGTCTTTCTTGCAACTCCGTGTGAACCCGCGATGAACATACCTATCACAAAGAGCGACTGGCCGACACCATAGACATAAGGGTATACAACAGCAAGTTTACTAATTGCCGTATCCTTTTTCAGGAGGGAAAATACATAATTTGTAAATCCCATAAAGGCGATAGTTACGCCGCCTATTGCGCCATGATAGTGCGCAGGTATCTTTGTGTTATATCCGTATATGGTAAGTGAGATTATGCCCCCGAGTGCGAATAAAAACATTGAAAGTACGAGTGAGGAAAACTCAGGTTTTCTCCACGGGAGTTCTCTCACACCTTTTGATACAATTGTAAAAAGTATGGCAATCGCAAAAATACCTGTAGATGGTCCAAGACCGTATTCCATTAGCTTTGTAAATGCCCTTGTATATTCAAGGCTGGAGGTATCGTATAAGAAATAGATAAACGGCGCCGGAAGAATAAATATCAGATAGAATGTGAAGAGTAGCTTTGAAAAGGTCTCTTTAACCGGCATTTTTTTAAATACGATGTATGTCATAAAAAGCCATACTGTAACCATTGTAATAGTATTTGTGAACTGCTGAATATGCCCGCCGCCCCAGAAGAGGGTTTCAAGGTTAACTGGAATTTTTCTTAAAGGTGAAAGTATATGGAAATAATATGACAGTGCAAAACAGGTAACTGCACTCATAAACGCGGTGCCTGATATTAACATCCCGTAGGTAAACAGCGGCAGACGGCCTTCGTATGTCTTTTCTCTCCACGCCGTAAATACAGTTAAAAAGGTATTTAAAAGCGTAATGGTCATACCTGCAAACAGAAGTATAAGTCCTGCATAAAAGACCGGATGAGTTAATACTGGTATGTAATTAACAAACTTAGGTTCTCCAAGCCCTGCAATTGCAGTAATAACCACTAATATTGTTCCTGAGATGGCAAGCAGAAGTCCTGCCCATCCTGAATGTTTGCAGAACAGTCCCCTTCGCAGGAAAACTGTGCTTGTGAGGGTCCACAACAGCCCTTCAAATGCAAGGAACCAGATTACAAAAGACAGGATCACATGTCCCACTAGGGCCACACGAATATAATCTGTCCTCGGGAAAAGATTGAAAATAACCGGCGTCCTTGACATTACTACGAGAAATGCAAAGATACCTGCAAATATCAGTGATGAAATGGCAAAGGTCAACCATCCGTAGATAATCTTCCGTGTACTGCTGTCAATCACATCCGAAACCAACCTCTCACTCCCCGCCCCCCCTTTATAAGGGGGGGCAAGGGGGGTATTTTCATTCTCCTTAATCATCTTAGCTCCCAGACACCTGCAAGATATTTGTAGTTTAAAAAGTAAATTACTATAAATGTAACAAGAAATATCATGGCCAGAACAAATGTTCCCGGCGCTCCGAAACTTTCCTTAGACATGGTTTATACCCCCCTTAAATTCAATCTGGAATTCAGAATGTGGAATATAATTACGTATTCCACATCTTCATTCCATATAAATAAATTTGTTGTTCTACAATATACATTACTCATTACCCATCACTCATTACTATTAGTTACGCTACCGGCTTGCCTTTCCATGCTGTTCCGAGCGTTATCCATACGTAAAGGACTCCGCCTGCTACAGCCGTTAATGCACCTATACCCATTACAGTCATCCACATATACACTGTTGGATCCCATGTAAATGCAAAGGGGGAACCGCCAAAGCTGACAATATCCCAGTGTCTTCTCGGCACACCATATACACCTGCGCTCATCATTCCGCCTGACAAGAGGATAAGGCCTATGCCAAACAACCACGGTTGAAGGCTGGCCCAGTTCTTTGCAATTATCTGGCGATTGAATACTATTGGCAGGATGTAATACGTAACTCCCATAAAGGCAAGAGTGGTACCTCCTACAACAGTTGCATGAAAGTGTCCTGTGATTCTCCATGTATTATGAGCAGTAATGTTGACAGCTTCAGAGCCGAAAACAACTCCTGAAATACCTGCAAGGAACCCGAATATAAAAATTGAAAATGCCATTGCAGAAAATCCCGGGTTTCCCCACGGTGCCTTCTTTAACCACTCAAATAATCCGTTTGTATAGCCTTTCTTTCTGAGCGCCACTTCTATACCTGCAGGCACTGCGAGTGCATGAATCATGCTTCCGAGTACTGCCAGATGCACAATGTATCCGGTATTCCATATCTTGTGAGCATTGCTGAATACGGGATCCACTAAGAGATGATGTTCTGAGGCCACGCTTATAATAAGTATGTATAAAACAAAGGCTGTCCTGCACAGCTTTTCATTGATGGGCTTCATGCCGACGGTTAATGTGCCCAACAGATACCACACAGAAATCATTGCAGCGACATTTATCTGTTGTGTGGAATGGCCGAGCGCCCAAAAGACCAGCCTGTAAGCGCTTGGATTCATATTCATAAGCCCCATTGACCATAGCAATGTAGGGATAAAAATGCCTGCTCCATGAACTAATGTATAGATGGCTATCATACCTGCGGCTATAAATCCAAATGTTACCAGAGGGAAACTGGCGTGTGTGTATACACCTTCTTTTCTTGCCTTATAAAGCGTTGCAAAAAACAGGAGTACCCCTATTAATGCTCCGACTGCAAACAGTATTATTCCCAAATAATACAGAGGATGTGCCATTAACGGAGGGTATGATGTAAATAGCACATCTGAAGTGCCGGAAAGAACCATTATGTTGGTCAGCACAGCGCCGCCGAGCATCAGTATATATGCCAGCCATCCAACCCTTGGAGCGGCAAGCCTTGCATTAAGCAGGACTGCACCTCCGAGATAAAGCGCCCCTATCTCAAAAAATATTATCCATACAATCAACATATCCAACCCATGGGCTGTAAGAATTCTGTAAAACCAGTGTGCGGGAAGCAGATGAACTGCCGGCCATCTGGTTAAGGCAACTAACAGGGCTGCTATACCGCCTATTGCAATAAAGATTACCGCTGTAATTATATTGGCCTTGATAAGACTCTCTGCCGGCCCATGGACTTTAAGCCCTGTTATTGTACATGTCCTGAATTTCTGTTCACTCATTTGTATCACCCCCCTAATCTTTCACAATCATTTTACCTACCATCGTATGGTGTCCCAAACCGCAGTATTCATTGCAGAGTATTGAGAACTCACCGCTTGAGGTAGGTGTCATGGTTATTACGTAATCCTGACCTGGTATGGCCATAAAGTTAATATTTAACGGATATAGAGAAAATCCGTGCTGTAAATCCACAGAAGATATATGAACTCTGTATGTCTTTCCCTTTTCCAGTTCTAATATAGGCTGCCATGACCACATCCTTGCAACTATGTATGCGTCTCCACCTGGCGGCGGATGCACAACCGCTACTCCATTAATCGTAACCTCTTCACCCTTTTCATCTTTAACTACGTATTTATCCCTGAACTTACCTGCAAGTTCTGCATATTGGTCTGTTGTGACCCTGTAGCTTTCGTCTGACTGATTTTGTTTGCCTATAACATGCCATAAAGGCATAAAGAAGAATGAAACAAGCATCCATATAATGGCAAGCACGAACCATATCTTCTCTTCCCTGTCTATTGGTTTCCACCACACTTTATCCGGAGCATAAATGCTCATAATCTCACCCCCTCTTTTTTTATTCAGCACATGGCAGTGGATAATTGCATGGACTCTTATACTTACATCATGTGCTAAAGATTGTTGTTAATATCCTTACTTTGGTAATCCTGGTTGAACCAATATTTCATATAATCCCCATCCTGTATAAGATACCAGCATGATTACAAAGCCCAGGATGAATAGTAAAATAAGGTTATTGTAAAACTTCTGTCCCGAAGGAATGTTTTCATTTTCATTCTGATCAGACATATCAGACCCCTCCTTTTTTTAAGTTAAGTAAAGATATAATCTATTTTTTAGAAATAATGTTGTATGACAAATGTCATACTTACAAAATAAAGTGGAGAAAATGAATAAGGAAAAAAGCAATTCAAACCGGCTTAAACCAGCAATTCTATGTGAACCCTTCAGAGCAAGCAAGATATCGGGACAGGAATGTCCGTCTATCGCGATAGGCGGGGTTTTCTAACCCCGCCAAATATGGAATTGATTATGAAGTCTATAAGTCGAAAAGTAAGGCTATACTATTTTTGCAAATCAGTCTGAATAAATTTTATAATGGCATCTGCTTCATCATCCGGCATTGGATTCTTAGGCATATCCATAGTGATTTTAGGATATTTTTTATCTTTGCCTGTGCGCCCTTCAATGATGGTCTTCTTAATGTCAGCAACCTTCCCATTGGTAATAAACTCATTTCCCTTGAAGGCCGGTCCCATTGGTGAGCCTGCACCTTTTGGGCCATGGCAGATGGAGCATTTTGTGTTGTAGATCTTTGCCCCGTCCGCAGCAAAGGCAGTACCTGCAAGTAATAGCGCTGCTGAGATGATTCCAATACTAAAAAATTTTTTCATTTTTATTTCCTCCTTTCAAGAGGTTTAGGATTAGTAACCCTGATTGGGGAAATTAAGTTATGCCCAATCAGGTTCTGGTAAGCTGTTTCGCTTTTGTCTGATGTCTGAAATTTATTATGAATAAATACCGGATATGATTTTTTTTAATTATATATAGTTTATTGTGCATTTGCAAATAATTATTCTTATTTTGTCCTTGATTTTAGTATTATTTAGTTTCATAATTATTTAACTTACAGGGTGGTATTGTTTGTTTTTCCCGACCTTTCAATAAGAAATAAGGAAAACAATATGAACTTCAATAACTATCTTTTTAAATTTCCTGTTTTCCTGTATTTTTTAATCCTGATTATTACTTTGATTAGTTTAGCCGGCGTGCACGCACAGAGTGTGGAGTTGATATATTCCCCATGTTTGCATTGCCCCGGCTGTTTTTCAGACTGTCCACAGGTTCCGCCGGATAGCGGATCTCTGTCCTGCCCCGTATGTCAGGAGGGGGCGGGAAAGATCGGCATCCCACGTACAGGTCAGACTAAATGTTATAACACCAATGGAAATATAATTGACTGTGCCGGAACCGGACAGGACGGATACCTTCAGGCCGGCGTTGTCTGGCCTTCCCCAAGGTTTGTTAACAATAATAACGGTACTATAAAGGACAACCTCACAGGGCTGACGTGGCTTCAGGACGCCAACTGCATTGCAGCAGAGTATCCAGGTTTTGACAATGACGGTATAGTTGGAAACGGACAGGTGACCTGGCAGCATGCATTGGACTTTGTGGCTGGAATTAATAACGGAGCATACCCGAACTGCGGAGCATCAAGGATTAACTGGAGACTTGCCAATATAAATGAGATTGAAAGCCTCATGAATGCCGGAGTGCAGTTGCCATATAACTGGCTTGCCGGACAGGGCTTTAGTAATGTAGAGATAGGTTACTACTGGTCATCAACATCCTATATTTATGCGCCATGGAATGCATGGGTGCTTGACACCTATCCAGTTAATGGAACCCGCAGCGCCGCCGGCAAATACTCCAATAATCTTTACTATGTATGGCCTGTCAGTGGTACGACAGCTCTTCCGGCTCAGATTCCAAAGACAGGTCAGGTGACCTGTTACAGCGGCGTCGCCCCATTGGGGGCTGAAATCCCCTGCGCCGGGACAGGGCAGGACGGGGAGATACAGGCTGGGGCATTCTGGCCATTGCCGAGGTTTATTGAAAATTCAGACGGAACCATAACGGACAATCTCACAGGTCTCATGTGGCTCAAGGACGCCAACTGCTTTGGGGGCCCGATCTGGCAGGGCGCCCTTAATGTTGTAGCGGATTTCAATGCCAATCCCGGCAACTACAACTGCAGCCATTATGC
>JAHFER010000111.1 GCA_023248365.1 Nitrospirota bacterium | reverse complement strand
CCTCCTGCCCTGTCAAGCAGTCTGGGGGCTATACTCTCAAATAACTTTGAAACTACAGTTTCACTTTTAACATAAGCGAGTACTTGCCTTCTGTCATGAAGAGTTCCTCTTTTACCTATAGTAATTATCTTCTCTGCAATAGGCTTAATCTCTTTTGCCTTAGTCACAGTTGTCTCGATTTTTCCGTGTTCAAGGAGCGCCGTAACAAGATTTCTAAATAATGACCTCCTGTGTTTTGAATCTCTTCCTAATTGTTTACCTGCGTTATTGTGTCTCATTATTTTTACCCTTCATCATTTTTGTTTAATTCATCAATCTTCATACCAAAGGTCAAGCCCATGCTAAATAATAAAAGTTTTATTTCATTAAGAGATTTTCTCCCGAAATTTTTTGTATCAAGCATGTCGGCCTCAGTCTTTTGTACAAGATCCGCTATTGTAAATATTTTTGCATTTTTAAGACAATTCGCAGAGCGTACAGATAGTTCCAATTCTTCTACACTTTTTAACAGATTCTTATTAATCTCTTCAGCGCTTCTTTTTACCATTTCTGAGGGATCCGTTATAATAATCTCTACATCGTCGTCATCATCATCATCTTCTTCATCTTCAAATTCTTCTGCTGTAATGAAGATATTCATATGATCTTTTAAAATCTTAGCCGCCTGAGACACCGCATCCTCAGGCTTTATGCTGCCATCTGTCCAAACATCCAAAACAAGGCGGTCATAATCAGTCTGCCTTCCTACACGCGCATTCTCAATACGAAAATTTACTCTCTGAACAGGAGAAAATATCGAATCTATGGGGATTACGCCTATGGGCATTCCTTCTTCTTTGTTATTTTCTGCTACAACATAACCCTTACCCAATTTGACTGCCATCTCAATTTCGAGTTTTGCATCTTTTTCCAGAGTAGCAATAACAAGTCCAGGACTTAAAACATCCACATCTGCATCATGAATAATATCACTGCCCAGAACAGCCCCCGGACCTGTCTTTTGAATGTAAATAGTTTTTGGCTTGTCGCTATATAATTTTAACCTTAGTGTCTTTAAGTTAAGTATTATATCTGTCACATCTTCCTTGACCCCTGGAATCGTAGTAAACTCATGTGAAACACCCTCTATTTTTATAGATGTTACAGCAGCCCCTACAATGGATGAAATAAGAATTCTTCTAAGGGAGTTTCCAATAGTTGCCCCGAATCCTCTTTCAAACGGTTCAGCAATAAAACGACCATAAGTAGTAGTCAATGATGTCTCATCTAACTCTAACTTCTTAGGTATCTGAAAATCTTTCGTCTTTACTATCATAAATTCCCCCTCAAATATAGTAAATGACCGTCATTTATATAATAATTTTTCATTAAATATATCTTATTTAGAATAGAGCTCGACTATCAGTTGTTCATTAATAGGCAATTGTATTTCTTCTCTTGATGGAAGACTGGTTACTTTAGCTCTATAATTTTCTTTTTCAACTTCTAACCATGCCGGTATTATTTTACTGCCGAGATTTTCAAGAGCATCTTTAAATCTGACATCTTCACGGCTTTTCCCACGGATTTCCAGCACATCCCCCTCTCTTACAAGGAAGGAAGGCAAATTCACTTTCCTGCCGTTCACTACAAAATGTCCATGCCGCAACATCTGCCTTGCCTCTCTGCGGGACTGTACAAAACCTGTTTTGTATACCACATTGTCTAATCTTCTCTCTAACGACTGCAGCAACACTTCACCGGTAATCCCCTTAGTCTGGGCTGATTTCTCAAACACTCCCCTGAACTGCCTTTCCAGTAGCCCATAAATATGCTTTACCTTCTGTTTTTCTCTAAGCTGTATAGAGTATTCTGTAGGCTTTCCACCTTTTCCTGACTGGCCATGCTGACCAGGAGGATAGCCACGCCGGTCAAATGCACATTTTTCAGTCAGGCATCGGCTGCCTTTTAAGAACAGCTTCATCCCCTCTCGTCTGCATAATCTGCAGACTGGACCTATATATCTCGCCAAGTAAACCCCCTCCTATACCCTTCTCCTCTTTGGCGGTCTGCAGCCATTATGAGGAATCGGTGTAACATCTTTTATTGCGTTAATCTTTAAACCAGCTGCCTGAAGTGCCCTTATTGCAGATTCTCTTCCGGCGCCTGGCCCATTTACAAGCACATCAACCTGTCGCAGGCCGTGTTCCATCCCCTTTTTGGCGGCTGATTCAGCAGCCTTCTGGGCGGCAAACGGGGTGCTTTTCCTTGATCCCTTAAACCCTTCTGAACCGGAGCTACACCAAACAATCACATTTCCATTCATATCAGCAATAGTAACTATTGTGTTATTAAAGGAAGCCTGAATATGTGCAACCCCTACCTGTATATTCTTTCTTTCTTTTTTCTTTTGTGTCTTTTTTGCCATCTAATACCTCATCTTAATAATTTTACTTTTTCTTTGATCCGATAGCGCGTCTCGGGCCCTTTCGTGTCCTGGCATTTGTCTTTGTACGCTGTCCCCTGACTGGAAGAGCACGGCGATGACGTGAACCTCTGTAACTTCCAACATCAATAAGGCGTTTAATACTCATAGATACTTTGCGCCGGAGGTCACCTTCTACAGAAACGTTTTTGTCTATGAATTCCCTTATTTTTACAAGGTCGTCATCTGTAAGATCCTTAACCTTCGTGTTCAAATCTGTGCCGGTTTCAGAAAGTATCTTTCTCGAAGTACTCCGGCCAATGCCAAAAATGTACGTAAGACCAACCTCTACTCTTTTGTTTCCAGGTAAATCTATTCCTTCTATCCTTGCCAATTTACTTACCCCCTAACTTACTTACTATTATCTATCCCTGCCTCTGTTTGTGTCTTGGATTATCACAGAGAACACGCAAAATTCCACGTCTCCTTATAATCTTACATTTTAAACACATCTTTTTTACCGAAGATCTGACTTTCATTTCACCTTCCCCTTTTCCTATTTGACGACTTCGTAAAAAGCCCCATCTGCGGCGTTGCGCTGCATCCTTCGTCATTGCGGCGTACCAACAAAGTACGCCTCATTCCTCAGGATTTGCGCGCCTTGCACCTGAAGCTTTTTACAAAGGCGTCCGCTTCCCTGACTTTTTACAGAGCCATCCTATTTAAATCTATACGTTATTCTTCCCCTTGATAAATCATAAGGGGATAATTCAATCGTTACTTTATCTCCCGGTAAAATTTTTATAAAGTGCATCCTCATTTTTCCCGAAATATGTGCTAACACTTTATGACGATTCTCCAATTCCACCATAAACATTGCATTCGGCAATGTCTCAATTATAGTTCCCTGTACTTCTATAGGTTCTTCTTTTGCCATATTTTTATATCCCGTCGGAATAAGCCTGATATTATAACACAGTCAAAATCAAATGACCATACTCAGTTATTGCCACAGTATGTTCAAAGTGAGCAGAAAGACTCTTGTCTCTTGTTACTGCTGTCCAACCATTATCCAGAACATGAAGGTCACTCTTTCCGGCATTTACCATCGGCTCTATTGCTAAAACCATTCCACACTTAATCCTGGGACCCTTTCCAGTTTCCCCAAAATTAGGAACAGGAGGATCCTCATGCAATGACCGTCCAATCCCATGACCTACATATTCCCGAACAACCGAATAACCAGCGCTTTCAACAAAGTTTTGAACTGCACATGATATGTCTGAAACCCTGTTGCCCGGTACTGCCTTTTCTATCCCTTTATACAAGGACTCCTCAGTTACTTCAAGAAGTCTCCTCGCTTCTCCGCTTATCTCTCCAACCGGAACTGTTATGGCTGCATCTCCATAGTACCCGTCCTTGATGACCCCTATATCAATGCTGACAATGTCCCCTTCTTTAAAAATCCTTTCAGATGGTATACCATGCACTATTTCATCATTGACTGAAATACATGCGGTACTGGGATATCCTCTGTATCCTTTGAAAGCAGGAATCCCTCCTTTTTTCCTGATTAATTCTTCTGCCATCCGGTCAATATCTTTTGACCTGACACCAGGTGTAACCTTTTTTTTTACTTCTTCTAAAACCTCAGCAACGATTCCCCCTGAAACCCTTATCTTTTCAATTTCCCGTGAGGATTTAAGTATTATCATTTAAGACTACTGGATACCGGAACATATCTTATTATAAACTATTTCAATACCTTCACTGGCATCTATCTTTTGCAGTAATCCTTGCTGACTGTAATAGTTAATGAGAGGTTCTGTCTTCTCTTTGTATACTCTGAATCTTTCACGTACAGTTCCTTCCTTATCATCATTCCTCTGGACTAGTCTTCCGCCGCAATTATCACATACTCCTTCATTTTTAGGAAGACTAAAATATGTATTGTATGTATGCTGACAGTTCTCGCAGCTTCTCCTCCCGCTTAGCCTTTTAATTATCTCCTCATCTTCCATATCGAGAAATAAGACGTGTCCTATACCGGCAGTTATCCTTTGAAGCATAGAGTCAAGAGCCTGTGCCTGTTGTAAAGTCCTTGGGAATCCATCCAGTATCCACCCTGAAATACAGTCTTTACCTTTCAATTTCTCTTCAACTATTCCAATAACAACATCATCCGGCACCAATTGACCAGCATCCATAAATGATTTTGCTTTAATGCCCAAAGAAGAATTGTTCTTAATAGCATCCCTTAGAATGTCGCCAGTTGATATCTTAGGAATATTAAACTTTCCAGAAATTTTAATTGCCTGAGTACCTTTTCCTACTCCTGGCGCCCCTAACATTATCAATCGCATATCACTCTTCATTAAGAAACAGCTCCCTTAAACTTACCTTTTTTTAAAAACCCGTCATAGTGCCTGCTTATCATGTGTGTCTCTATCTGTTGAGCAGTCTCCATAGCTACAACAATAACAATCAGCACAGATGTTCCACCAAAGTAAAATGGCACCTTTGTATAAGATATTAATAATTCAGGTAGTACAGAAATAACAGTCAGGTATAGCGCCCCTACAAATGTTATTCTTGACATGACCTTATAAATATAATCAGATGTCCTCTGCCCCGGTCTTATCCCCGGAATAAATCCTCCGTACTTTTTCATGTTGTCAGCTATATCCACCGGATTTAAAACTACCGCTGTATAAAAATAACAGAAGAATATTATTAGTGTCCCATACATAAATGTGTGCAGAAAAGATCCCGGACCAAACTGGGTGGCAATAGAACTTACCCAGGGAACTGCAATAAAACCGGCAATTGTTGCAGGAAATGCCAGGAGGGAAGATGCAAAAATAGGGGGTATAACTCCTGACGTATTTAATTTTAGCGGTATATGTGTACTCTGACCGCCATAAACCTTCCTGCCCACTACCCTTTTTGCATATTGAACAGGTATCTTACGCTTTGCACTTTCAATATAGACGACAACAGCCGTAACCAGAAATATCATTGCAGCAACAACAATCAGTAACAAACTCCCTACCTGTCCTGCCTTAAATAATCTGAATGTATTTATAAAGGCCGTTGGTATACCCGCAATAATACCTGCAAATATAATGATTGAAATACCGTTACCAATGCCCCTCTCTGTAATCTGTTCTCCGAGCCACATAACAAATATGGTACCTGTAGTAAGTGTTAATGCTGTCATAATTCGGAATGACCATCCTGGTGAAGATACAAACATACCATTCTGCATACCTTCAAGCCCTATGGATATACCAAAGGCCTGAATAATTGCAATACCAACAGTACTATACCGGGTGTACTGTGTAATCTTTTTGTGTCCGCTTTCTCCTTCTTTAGCCAGGGCAGCAAGACTTGGAATTACAACGGTGAGGAGCTGGAATATGATAGATGCCGAGATATATGGCATTATACCCAATGCAAAAATGGAAAGCTTTGAAAGGGCTCCGCCTGAAAACATATCAAAGAAA
>JAHFER010000110.1:5464-5951 GCA_023248365.1 Nitrospirota bacterium | reverse complement strand
AATATACTACGGCTGACCAATGCCGTTGGCTTCAAATTTCAGAGAGATGAAGACGGGTTTAAACATCCGGCAACATTGATTGTATTGTCTTCTAATGGTAAGATTATCCGCTATCTCTATGGTACAACTTACCTTCAGTCTGATGTGGAGATGGCCCTTTCTGAAGCCTCTGTTGAAAGGACAGGGGCAACAATACCAAAGGCACTGGAGTTTTGTTACAGATACGATCCCGTTAGCAGAAAATATGTCTTCAGTATATTCAGGATAGTTGGGGCAGGTGTGATTCTCTTTGCCTCCGTGTTTTTCCTGTTTCTGGTTAGGGGGAAAAGGTAATGAGTTATGAGTAAAGCCCATCTTAATACCGCTGGTTTTTATGAGAACAGTAATGACCGGAGCTGGCTTTCGGCATGGATATTCTCTACTGATCACAAACGTATTGGCATCCTCTATTTAATCTCAACTATATCAATATTCTTTACAGGTGTGG
>JAHFER010000110.1:0-5454 GCA_023248365.1 Nitrospirota bacterium | reverse complement strand
GATTACGCGCGGCCCCACCATAATGTCTGCCCAGACGTACAATGCCCTCTTTACTACCCACGGCGTAATAATGCTGTTTCTCTTTATCATTCCTGTTGTACCCGGTGTGTTTGGTAATTTCTTCCTGCCTATACTTATTGGTGCACGTGATTTTTCCTTTCCGCGTTTGAACCTCCTTTCATGGTGGGTCTATATGGCAGGGGCGGTGATTGCATTAACAGCGCTTTTTACAGGTGCAGGACCGCCTGATACGGGCTGGACATTTTATGTTCCGTACAGCCTGAGGACAGGAACCAACGTGACCCTTTCAGTATTCGCAGTATTTGTGCTCGGCCTCTCATCAATACTTACCGGTATAAATTTCATTACAACAGTTCACAGGATGAGGGCGCCGGGGATGACATGGAACAGACTGCCGCTTTTTGTGTGGACTCTTTATGCCACGGCATGGGTACAGATATTTGCTACTCCAATTATAGGTGTTACCTTCCTGCTTGTTATTGCTGAAAGGTTTTTTGGTATCGGTGTTTTTGATCCTGCAAAAGGTGGAGACCCGTTATTGTATCAGCACCTGTTCTGGATATACTCACATCCCGCTGTCTACATAATGATACTGCCTGGAATGGGTATTATCAGCGAGATTATTCCTGTATTTGCAAGACGGACGATATTCGGTTACAGGGCTATTGCATGGTCAAGCCTCGGGATTGCAGGCGTGGGTACGCTTGTGTGGGGGCATCACATGTTTGTGAGCGGCTATAGTTACACTGCCGGGGTACTGTTTTCCCTGTTTACATTTTTTGTTGCAATTCCAAGCGCCATAAAGGTATTCAACTGGTTAGGAAGTCTTTACAAGGGGTCAATTATATTAGACACACCGTTTCTGTATGCCCTGTCTTTTATATTTCAGTTTTCCATCGGGGGGCTTACAGGACTGATGCTTGGAGCGCTTTCTATCAATGTGTTCCTGCATGATACATATTTTGTTGTAGGACACTTTCATTATATCAAGTTCGGCAGCGCCGGGTTTGCATTTTTTGCAGGGCTCCATTACTGGTTCCCTAAGATGTTCGGCAGGCTTTACAACAAAAGGCTTGCAAATATTGCATGGGGTATATTATTCGCCGGCTTCAACACACTGTACTTTCCTATGCTTCTTCTGGGCTTAAAAGGTATGCCCCGGAGGTATTACGACTATCTGCCGCAATATACAGACCTCCAGATTATTTCAATTGCAGGGTCATGGATTCTTGTTATTGGACTCATCCTGATGTTCGGAAACCTTGTTTATGCCCTTTTCCGCGGAGAACAGGCAGATGCGAACCCCTGGGGCGGGGCAACCCTTGAGTGGCAGATTTCATCTCCGCCTCCGGTGGAGAACTTTGAAGAGATACCTGTGATTGAACGCGGGCCCTATGATTTCAGGGTGAGAGGATAGCATGGATGAAACCTTTAAAATAGCTGAGACACCTCAGCGGGATTACCGTGATTATATCGCTGCTAAACTTGGGATGTGGCTATTCCTGATTACAGAGTTTTTCCTTTTTATCGGCCCCTTTTTACTTTACTCGGTTTATCGTTATAAGTTTCCACAGGACTTTCAAAGTGCCTCAGCAGGGCTTAATATTCCTCTTGCCGGCTTGAATACGGTTATCCTGCTGACAAGCAGTATTACTATCACCCTGGCAATCGCGGCAGTGAAGAAGGGTAGAAACAGGTTAGGGCTTATACTCCTTGGCCTTACGGTTATTTTAGGCGTGTCTTTTCTTTTGATTAAATATCTTGAATGGTCTGCTGAAATCAGCCGCGGGATATATCCTGGCTCACCGGCCTTACTTACAAGAAGCAGCGGAGAGGTCATATTCTACGGCCTCTACTTTTTTATGACAGGCCTTCACGGTCTTCATATAGCAGGCGGTATAGTCCTGATTAAGGTGATGATGTTACAGATTATCAGAGGAAAGATTCATCAGAATGATTATATTCAGCTTGAGAATTCCGGCCTCTACTGGCATCTTGTGGATATTATATGGATATACCTTTTTCCGTTGTTTTACCTTGGATGGATGAGTTTTTTTGCCAATATCCTGATCTCATCTTTTATAGCCTTACTTGTGTTGTTATATCTGATGCATCTCAGATCAGAGAAGGGTGTGTTAAGACTGATTGTCCCGATTAGTATTATTATCTTATTTATTCTTGCAGGTATGGTATTTTCAGATGTGGCCTTCAGATGAGGAGTTGTTGGGAGAATGATGATGTTATTATCCGCTGCCAGTATAATAGGTAAACAGACAGACACCGCAATGATAATCATAGGCGGGATTAGTATAGTATTGCTTGCTTTAATTGTATTCTTTACACTATTTTTTGTCATAAAGTACAGTAAGAAGAGGAATCCAAATCCGACTGATGTTGAAGGTTCCAAATCTCTTGAAATCCTGTTTCTTGTTTTTTCAATATCACTTGTACTGTTTATGTTTGATATCGGGTGGAAAGGGTATAAGGAATTAAGGGTTGAGATTCCTGCTAATGCCATGTCTGTAAAGGCTACCGGACAGATATGGCACTGGTCATTTGAATATGACAACGGGAAACAGAGCGATGTTTTAAACCTGCCTGTAAACAAACCTGTAATAATCAATATAACCTCGCTGGACCTTATACACAGCTTTTACATCCCTGCTTTTCGGGTTAAACAGGATGCACTGCCCGGTTCTCTTAGGACGATTTCGTTTACCCCTGATGAGGAAGGGGAGTATAACCTTTTTTGTGCAGAATACTGCGGAACAGGCCATTCAATGATGCTGACCAAGTCAGTAGTTATGAATGAGATAAAATTCAGGGAGTGGTATAACTCTGCTGAATAAATAAAAAACCCTCATCAGCATATAGATTTTTTATATAATTTCTCTTATAATGCTTGTACAAAAAATATAATTGGAGGATGTTGATGAAGTTAAAAATCTTATTGTTGCTGATGGGATTAGTTTTCATTGTGATTTCAGCTTATGCACAGGGTGATTTAGAGAAAAACAAATCAGGTGCAGTTCCAATTGCAGAAAAGATTACAAATCCGAAATGATTCCTGGAGTTATCCGGTATTGATCATAGAAGGTTATTCCGCCGCCGGAATAATTTTAATCCAGGGAGAAATAATACATTGACCACAGATCTTATAATTCTTTTAGTGTCTCTTATTGTTATTGTTATTGCTGCAGAAGTTTTTACCAATGCCATAGAATCTCTGGGTGCAAAGCTTGAGTTTTCAGAAGGGGTGACAGGGAGTATCTTTGCGGCAGTAGGAACAGCGCTCCCTGAGACAATGGTTCCCCTCGTTGCCATATTCGCCGGTAACTCAGCGGGGATAAAGGAAGAGGTGGGTGTCGGTGCAATCCTGGGTGCGCCGTTTATGCTTTCCACTCTTGCCATGTTTCTTGTTGGTTGTGCGGCGTTTGTTTTTAAAGGAAGAAGGCAAAAAGATTGTGTTTCTCCTGAGCGCTCTGGTCTTAAGCGTGACCTTGAATTTTTTCTGTTTGTTTTTTCTTTGTCATTTCTTGTTGCTTTTACACCAACCGCATGGAGGCTGTTACGCATATTTGTAGCGATACTGTTAGTCCTGACCTATTTTTATTATGTGCTGGAGACGGTGAAGGCCAGCAAGGCGCTTGTTGATGAGGGGCATGGGACAGAGGAGAGCAAAAATCTTTATTTGTCTGCAATCTTTAAAGACCACATGTTTTTTGTTGTGATACAGCTTCTGATTGCTCTTGGTCTCATTATCGCAGGCGCAAAGGGTTTTGTAATTGGTGTTGAACATCTTGCAGGGATCCTTCATATGCCCGTAATTGTCCTGGCTCTTTTGATAGTTCCCATTGCCACAGAACTTCCTGAAAAGATAAACAGCATTACATGGATCAGGTCAGGAAAGGATACTATTGCCATAGGGAATATTACCGGAGCAATGGTGTTTCAGGGGAGTCTGCTTCCTGCAATCGGTATATTTCTCACACCCTGGACAACAAATCTGACTGTTACAACAAGCAGTATCGTCACAATACTGGCAGGTACATGGATTTATGTGCTTGTCAGAAAGAAGACTAAGATGACTCCACCGATGTTCATCATGAATGGCTTGCTTTACATATCATTTGTTGTAATTGTCTTTTCACAGATGTAAGTAGGAAATGGGGACACTTCCCATATTTTCGGTAAATATGGGAAGTGTCCCTATATTGTATTATAAATTACAGAAACAGGAGAAATATAACATGAAATTGGTGGAGATGTTTAACCAAACCAAGGGTAGAGCCAATCTGATTACTATTCTGCTAATCCTCATCGCAGGGCTGATTTTAACGGGTTGCGGGAAAAAGAATGGCGCAGTCGAGGGGAAGGCTCCCGGCAATCTTCCAGAAGTGGGGGTCATGGTTGTTCATCCCCAGCGTGTTACGCTTACCACTGAGCTTGCCGGTCGTACCTCTGCCTATCTAATTGCCGAAGTGCGGCCGCAGGTAAGTGGTATCGTTAAGAAACGCCTGTTTACTGAGGGCTCGGATGTCAAGGCTGGCAAGGTACTTTACCAGATTGACCCGGCTGCATACCTGGCAGCCTACAACAGTGCAAAGGCTTCACTTGCCAGAGCGGAAGCCAATGTTATTCCCGCCAGGCTTAAGGCCAACCGATATAAGGAACTTGTAAAAATCAATGCGGTCAGTCAGCAGGATTTCGACGATGCGAGTGCGGCTCTCAAGCTGGCTGAGGCAGACATCGAGGCCGGCAAATCGGCGTTAGAGACCGCCCGTATTAATCTGACCTATACCAGTATAACCTCTCCCATTTCCGGAAGGATCGGCCGCTCTACTGTAACCGAGGGGGCGTTGGTAACCGCCAGCCAGACAGCGGCCCTTGCAACCATTCAACAGCTCGATTCCATGTATGTGGATCTCACCCAGTCGAGTGCCGAGTTGCTCCGCCTGAGGGAAAACCTGGCCAGCGGCCTGCTGAAAAACAGCGCGAAAGGCCAGGCGCGGGTCAGGCTGATTCTGGAGGATGGCAGCGCCTATAAGTTGCCGGGCACTCTGAAATTTTCAGAAGTCACTGTTGACCAGAGCACCGGCTCTATTACCCTGCGGGCGATCTTTCCAAATCCTAAACATACCCTGCTCCCTGGAATGTTTGTCAGAGCTATCCTGGAGGAAGGGGTAAGCGAACAGGCTATTCTTGTTCCCCAGCGAGGGGTCACCCGCAGCCCTGACGGCAATGCAATGGTGATGGTGGTAGGTGATGGAGAGAAGATGGAGACGCGTGCCGTTAAGGTCGTGCGAACAGTGGGCGACAACTGGCTGGTCAGCGAAGGACTGAAGGCAGGTGACCGTGTCATCCTTGAAGGACTGCAGAAGGCGCGGCCAGGAACCACGGTCAAGGCCGTAGCGTTCGGCGGCTCTGCAGATG